>NZ_JBBIAR010000092.1:0-33830 GCF_054185165.1 Bradyrhizobium sp. UFLA05-109
GAGGTTAGCAGGGCAGCCCTGCAGCAAGAGAGCTCACCTCGGATCGCCGTCGGCTGAAGGCCATTGACAGAGGACTCATCATGCACCCGACCGCAAGCCGAACGCCAGATTCTTCTTGCAACGCGGGCGTCGTCCACACATGACCCGGAGCCGACTTCCCAAATTACCTGCTCGGTTCTTGACTCCAATCACTAGCCCTACCATGTTGCATTGCACAACAATATTTGCGATGCAATATAGGGGTGCGGCCGATGCGCGATGTCCGCGAGGTTCTTTGCTCTCTTCAGGCGTTCCGAAGCGAATTCGAAAGCCTTCTTTCAGCTGCCCGAAAGAAGGCGGCGCGCGCTGCCGGTGCGCCCGAACGCCCGACCCGGCTGCGCGAACTCACCGGGTTTGGTGCAAATCCAGGCAACCTTCGTATGTTCGCCTACGCGCCCAAAGACCTGCCACCTAAGGCGCCATTGGTGATCGCGCTCCATGGCTGCACCCAGACCGCCGCCGAGTATGACAACGGTACAGGCTGGTCGTCGCTCGCCGACAGCCTCGGCTTCGCGGTCGTCTATCCGCAGCAGCAGGCCATCAACAATCCGAAAAGTTGCTTCTCGTGGTTTTTGCCGGGCGATACCGCACGCGGCCATGGCGAGGCGCTTTCGATCAGGGAGATGGTCGAGCACGCCATCGCGACATTTGCCGCCGATCGCCGCAGAGTTTTTGTGACCGGCCTCTCGGCCGGCGGCGCCATGGCTTCGGTTATGCTCGCAACATACCCGGAGGTTTTTGCCGGCGGCGCCATCATTGCCGGACTGCCCCATGGGTGCGCCAGCAACGTTCAACAAGCATTTGAGGCCATGTTCACGGAGCAGGGACATGCTGCGCGGGCGCTTGGCGATCGCGTTCGGACCGCATCCAGACATCGCGGGCCGTGGCCGAAAATCTCAGTCTGGCATGGCACCAACGATCCGATCGTAAGACCCTCCAACGGTGAAGACATCATTCGGCAATGGGCCAACGTGCAAGGGCTTTCGGAGAGTCCCTCACGTCATGAAATCATCGAGGGCTACCCGCACCGCGTATGGAGCGACGCAAACGGTGAGGCATTGATCGAGGCGTTTTCCATCAGCGGCATGGCGCATGGCGTACCGCTCGCGACGATGACGAAAGAGGGTTGTGGCTCTGCCGGTGCATTTTTTCTCGATGTGGGAATCTCCTCCACACATCACATCGCACGCTTCTTTTGCCTGCACGAATCTCTGCTTGAAATGCCGCGCGTCGCGGCGCCGGTGTTAGCAACTATTGTGACTCCAACTGATCGCCGTGCTTTAGTCATCGCTGGAGCGGCCGCCGAGGGCGCGCACGGTTCGGCCGAAGCCTCGTTTGCCGAGGGTGAAGAGCGGCGGACGCGATACCCGCTCGACCCCAACGCCGTGATCGCGGCGGCCTTCAAGGCCGCAGGTCTCCCTGTTCCGGAGGTTCCCACAGCGCCGCCCGGCACGCCACCGCGCGTTGCACCCGGCCCGATCATCGCGGCGGCCTTGAAGGCCGCCGGGCTGGTGCAGGGTTAATTCTGCCCAACGCTCGCCCTGACAACTGTATAGTGGAGCGAGCGGCCAGCGATGTCGCCTAGTGGCCCCCATCGCGCCATTTCACTGCCGCGCAGTAATTAGGTCGCTTGCGGGGACAAGCAGACATCGAACGGCACGCGAAACTGGCAGCGTCGGTCGAAAATGACCCCGAAGCGGACTCAGTAACCCTGATCGATCAGGAATCAACAGGAAGCTCTGTCGTGGACTTAGTCACAGCCAGAACAATCTCGCTGGTGTAGGCGCGGACGCCGGGGGCGACTTTCAACATGCGCCGCGCAAACTCCTGGTAGTGCGCAACGTCGCGGCTACGGACCAGCAGGATGTAATCGGTGTCGCCCGCGATCAGCATGCACTGCATCACGCGGGGAGAGGCCATCATGCGCGCCTCGAACGTGTGCATCATTGCCTCAGTCGGCCCGTCGAGCTTCAAGCGTACGACGGTCAGCAATGGATAGCCAAGCGCCTCGGCGGACAGGAGGGATATCGTGCGCGCGATGACGCCCGCGCTCCTCAAGCGGCGAACGCGCTTTAAGCAGGCCGGAGGCGACAAGCCGACTTGGTCCGCCAAGACTTGGTTTGCGATCAGTGCATCCTGCTGCAAAGTCCGCAGGATTCGCTTGTCGATTTCGTCCAGCGCGAAAGTTTCGCTCGCGAGGGTCTTTTCTTTTCGAAAGTAACTTGGCGTTTTTGCCGCTTTGGATTTCTTCATGCGGTCATTTGTAGGCATTTGGGGCCCCAAAATCACCCCAAAAAAGAAATCTTAAATAGCGGACTCTCGGCTAGTTTGGCCCGCATGAATTCGCAGGCACTTCGGCTCGAACGATCCGCGCCGCTCTCGTCGAGCGGCCTTTCCTTGCGCGGGATCGGCTGGATGCTCCTGCTCGCGGTGATGTGGGGCCTCTCGATCCCGGTCACCAAGTACGGGCTCCAGTCGGCTCCCCCGTTGACGCTGACCGCCATGCGGTTCGCTGTCGCGGTCGTGTTGCTGTTCCTGTGCACGATAGGCAAGCCCGCGCTCGCCTTGAGGGCGCTGCCTCGCGCGGCCGCTCTCGGCGTCTTGGGAATCGGCGTAGGCCAGGTCGCCCAGGCTTTCGGCATCCAGGGCACGACTGCCTCTGTCGGCACGATCATCTCGGCGACGATTCCTATCTTCGTCGTAGTGTTCGCAGCGCTTCGTTTGGGACAGCGGGTCACTGGTCGCCAGCAGCTTGGTCTCTTGGCCGCGTTCGCCGGGATCGGTCTGATCGCGCTCGGACGCGATCAGGCGACCGGCTCGGTGGTCTCATCGGATTTGGTGGGCGCCTTCTGGATGCTGCTCTCGGCGGTCGCGATCGCCTTTTACTACGTCTGGAGCGTCGAACTCACGCGCGAATACGACACCGCCACGATCGCGGCTTGGAGCACGCTCTTCGGCTTTCTCGCGCTCCTGCCATGGTGTGCCTGGGAGATGTCTCATACCGACGTCCACCTCACGGCTGGGGTCGTTGGTGCGGCCGTCTACCTCGGAGTGGCCGTCAGTGTCGCGGGCCTGTTTCTGTGGCTCTACATATTGAAAACGGTTTCCACCCCCGTGGCGGCGAGCGTCCAATATCTCCAGCCCTTATTCGGCATCGCCGCCGCAGCAGTGATGTTCGGAGACGCGCTTGGGCTGCTGTTCGGCGCCGGTGTCGTACTGATTCTGGTCGGTCTCGCTCTGGCGGTGGCCACCCGGCGCAAGGCCGAGGAAGCAGTGCCGCACGAATGAGCCTCATCGTCTTCAAGCTGATCCTGACGCCCCTGCTCATCCTGACCGCGTCCTTGGCCGGACGTCGTTGGGGCGACGCCATCGGAGGCTGGCTTGTCGGTCTAACGCTGACGTCCGGACCGGTCGCGGCCTTTCTCGCCGTTCAGTACGGCACGGACTTCGCCGCGACTGCCACCAACGGTTCGCTGGTCGGCACGGCGGCGCAGGCGTGCTTCAGTCTTGGCTACGCCCTCCTTGCCCGGCGAGGTTGGGTAGCCGCCTTGGTGTGCGGAGCCGCAGCCTATGCGGTTGTCGGGCTACTGCTCCAGCTATTGCCGCTGGCACACTAGGGATTTTTTTCGGTCGCCCTGGTCACGCTCACCGCAGCGGCGCGCCTCATTCCGCATCGCTCGGCAATCCGCAACACCGTCCCCACGCCTTGGTGGGATTTGCCTGCGCGCATGCTGATCGCAACGACCATCGTCCTCACTTTGACTGCGGCCGCCGCCTTCGTGGGGGCGAAAACGGCCGGCGTGCTGGCGAGCTTTCCGGTGTTCGGCACCGTCCTGGCGATCTTCGCGCACCGCATCAGTGGGGCCACAATGGCTACCCAGGTGCTGCGGGGCATGGTGCTGGCTCTCTACGGGTTCGCTACGTCCTCGGTCTTCTGCTGACGACCGCCGGCATCCTGCCCGCGTTCCTTGCAGCCATCGCCGGCACACTGTTGATCCAGACCGGCGCGCTCCGCTTGATCCGGCGCGGTCAGGTACTAAAGGCGGCATGAAACAAGTTGGATAATCCATCGTTTGCAAGATTGCCTTCTGGCCCTAAGCCGATACAGCGCTTAAGCCGTTGTGATGTCAGCTGTCGTCTGCTAAAGCAGACCTATCCACACTCATGACGCCCAGTGGTCCGGCGGCGAACCAATCCCCAATCCATTGACAATCTGACAACCGGCAGCGCCCCGCGCTTGAACAGGGCTGTGCCTCATCTGACCCGCCGCTGCGATCGCAACGCCCGACAGGAAAACTGGCTGATCTACTACGGCGATGTCCAGGTCGCGAGCATCGGCTCGCGCGCACGCAATCCGACCGAGAGTGACCCGTGGCAATGGCGGCGCGGCGTCTATCCCGGATCAGGTCCGGGGCGAATGCACTACTCGAACCGGCTTGTTTCCACGCGACCACTTCCTATCTGGAGCGTATGCAACTCTCCGACATCCACGACCACGCAATCCAAGCCCGAATGGCGGCGGGATGAACCTTGCCATTTTCATTGATCCCTTCCGTTGGCGCGGATTTCGCCTGTTAGCGCAAGCAGAAACCACCCGTCGCTGGACATCGGTTGCCGACCGTAGCTTACGGCCAGCGCATCCATCACCCGATACATCGCCGGGTGTTGCTGGTTCTTGACCTTCACCCAATGCTTCGATCGGCCGGCTTGATACGGTCGATCGGATGCTTCGAGACCACCAGCTCCTCAAGGCCCATGCGGCAGGCCGCCCGGAAGAGCCTAGTCGGTTCAATAGGTTCCTCAGTCCACGGCCTGGACGCAACACGAATTCGCAATTTGGGACACTTCGTCCTATCTCTTCGCGCATGCGTTCATTTGAGTTTTGCCAAGAGGGCAGGGGCATGATCGAACGACCCCATTTCGACTCGTATTCAGTCCCAGCGCGTATCTGTCTTGGCATTGCGATCTTCAGCGCTGCGCTGCTGGTCGCGGCGACACTGCTCATGAATGCCTTCGACATACGTAAGGTCGCGCTCTCCTTATTACGCCCCGCGCCAATGGACATAACGCCAAAGGCCCCACCTCTGGAGGAGAAGAAAAAGAGCTGAGGCGTCTACCTTGATCAGCGCCCAACCCATCATGCTAGTGCTGTCGATGCCGCCGCCGATCGATCCTTCGACATTCCAGTTGAAATTTGGGCGAACGTCGGCGCCGCGCTTGCCGCAGGCGGTAGCTAAGGTCCAGGGCGCGCGACCGGCTCCCCGTTTCTCATTGGTGGACGATCACGTTTGCGGCCCGCAACGCTCGCCTCAGGCAACGGCCGAGAAGAAAGGACGAATCAGAATCAGAGCGACAGGAAAGAGAATTGATTTAAATCAAAGATCGTAAAGGTTGATAGGCTTGAAATGGGATTTCGAATGCGCTGGCGTTGGCGGATGCCGCATGACGACCTACGTTCGTACTTCAATCCTTTGCACCATTGTGACCCTAGTCCTTTGGAGCGCAGCCGCTGCTCCGTCGCAAGCAGATACCGGTACGCTGCGGGTAATCTTCGGCAAAGGAGGGCTCATCACCGCTGCTGGAGCTGGCCGAGGCGTTCTGACATTTCACAGTAAGCAGTATCCCTTTGAAGCGTCTGGCGCGACCGTTGGTGCCACACTCGGCGTTTCGACGAGCGAATTTGGAGGTCGTGCCTTCAACCTTCGCACTCCAAGCGATCTCGCGGGGAGCTACACTGGATTGGGCGTTGGCGCTGCCCTCGGGGCTGGCGCTGGCTGGGTGAGATTGCGAAATGAGAACGGCGTCGTGCTGGTGCTTCGCGGTCCGAAAATTGGCGTGGAGGCGTACGCCAATTGGGGGTGGGTGCGCATCGACATGAAGTAGTCCCGTTCCCGTCCTTCTCTTCGCGCCCTTTTCGATGCAACGAACCTGACGCCGTATTGCACTGGCCGGCGGGACCGACGAGCCGCAACCGCCATGTTCGGACGCCCATGTCGCGCATTTCGCCGAGGGTGATCTTTTGGGATCGCATGGCTCTCGGCCTTACTCTTCCGGCTCTTCCGGTTCAAACCTAACTATTCGAACAGGGCCGTCCCAAAGCTCGACAACGCATTCGTCAACGAGCTGAGGACTGCCTCGCCTGCGACTGCTCACAGCCGCTTGTGGCCCCTCGCGTCATTTGCTGCGTCTGCTCAAAAGCGCTCGCTATCGGGACCGAAGCGGACATCGGGCCGCAAGAGCCTCGGTAAGCCTCGTTTAGACATGATTTAGTTCCTTCCGTTGTCGCCTGCATCATTGGCCTTGGAAGATCGGATCGTCAGGCAACCGCCCGAGATTCTCGAGCTCTATTGCGATGTCGTCGACAAAGATGACGCCGACAAATGTTTCCTTGCCGCGCGACTCGAAAACGACGCGCGAGGCGCCTTGGCCATTGACGACGTACTCGACGCGGAATTTGACCGGACCGCAAAGCTTGGCGATTTCGCTTGCCATCATACCCACGCGTGGCGAAAGCAGCGGGCCCTCGCTCTCGGACCTGGTCTGTGACGGCAAGTCGACGCGGAAGAGGTCTTGCGGAACATCCCGTCCGACCATCCTGGCAACGACGCGGCCATCCCTCAAGAACACGCTGACGTCGGCTTCGCCGGCGCGCGCGAACACCCACTGGTCGACGTCGATGCCGAAGAAGGTGTGATGAAGCACGTCAGTCGGTTCTCCAAGAACGCGTCGCACCGCGCTATCTGCCAATCCCGGCCAGGCCTTACGGAGCGAAGAAGAGAGAGCGTCCTTTTCCATCCGAAATACGTCGAGCGTGACGCGCGTCACTTTTCCGTCCCTGAGAATGACCTGGCCGCGAATAGCGTCCACAAGTTCGAACTTGCGAATCTGGGCCGTGCCAATGGCGAAATCCGTCTCCCTCGCGGACTTGCCTATGACGCGGATCACATCATCCGCTGTCATTCCCAGATGCAGCTGGCTGGCGGGCGTCGCGACAAAGGTCAAACGCGGCGGCAGCGGCGCCTCGGCCGCCTGTCCCACCGTTAGAGAAAGGCCGATGATCACAGTCGGTGCGAGTAACTTGAAAGTTCTGTGCATGTTGGTCTCCATTGTTGCGCCGTCATCGCTGCCGCGGCGTCGCATCAATAGGCGCGATCGCGGACTCAGACTGATGTGACTGGTTGTCTGGCGTTGCCGGATGGATCCGGGCGGCATGGCCCGCAAAGCTATCGAGCGTCAGTGAGAGCGCGGACGACTAAATCAAGGTCATGACGCGATCCGCCCACGTCTTGGTCGCACGTGATTACTTGGGCGCGTGCGAAGCGTTTTGCGGCACGATCTCGGTTGGGACGCCGTCGTCAATAGCATCGCGGCGCTCCGCGATGCGGTCGGCGACGTAGCGCGCGTCCTCACTGAGACCGTAGATCAGGCCGGACTTCGCCGTGTGTAGCCATGGCAAGCCGACAAAGAACAATCCGGGAAACGCAGTGACCCCGCGTGTCTGGATCGGAAAGCCATCGCTGTCCGTGACCGGAAGCCTAATCATCGAGAAGTCGAATAAATAGCCGGTCGCCCAGATCACATTGGTGATGCGAGCCGCGCTCAAATCGAGCTCGGTCAGGATTTTCTGATCGAATCCGTCGCACAGAACTGGCAGCGACTCTTCCGGGACTGCCATACTGTTCGCGGCTACATAGGCATCCACCGCCTTGGCGAACTCGGCTTCAGCCCGGTCCGCCGCAGCAAGATTGTCATGCAGGTCGCTGGCGAGCTTCACAATGCCGCCTTCGATTCGTGCAAGGCGGCCGAGCAAGGTGACGCCGTCGCGCGCGAACTGATGCAGGTTGATGGTATGGCCGCCTCTGGTACCGGAGATATGCGGCTTGCCTGCAAACTTCGCCTTCGGTGACGGCAAGTCACTCACATTGCGGTCGTACTGGCCCATCCTGGCGAACCACCAGTTCGCATCCTTGCCGCGGTAGCGCCGCGGCGTTCGCCCAGCGCGGCCGGTCGCGAGATAGACCTTTCGCCCAGACTCATAGAGTTCTTCAGCGATTTGCGCGCCGGACTGCGCGCTGCCGACGACCAGCACGGCGCCGGGCAGAAGTTGTTGCGGATTGCGATATGTGTCGGAGTGAAGTTGGTTGATCTCGGTTGGAAGCTTATGAGCGTGTTGGGGAATCTTCGGCTTCTGATAGAGCCCCGTCGCCACGACGACGTTGCGTGCCTTGATCGTCTCGCCGCCATGAATCGTGACGTCATAGTCAGCTCGCTTGTCGCGCAGGATGCTCGTGACTCGCGCGCCGGTTCGCACCGGCAGGCGGCTTGCCAGCTGTTCGAGATGCGCCACAACCTCCTGCTTCGGCATGAAACCGTGTGGATCGTCTTCGCCATAGCGTACACCGGGAACCCGCGACTGCCAGCGCGGCGTATTCAGCGTGAAGGAATCCCACCGATGGCTGCGCCAGGCATCGCCCGGCCGGTCGGCCTGCTCCAGCACGGCATGTTCGATGGCATGCCTGGTCAGATCGTGGCTGACCGAAAGTCCGGCCTGTCCGCCACCCACGACAAGGGTATTCACTCGTTTGGTCATCGATCATCTCCTCGTCTTCGGGAGCGGCGATGCGGCCGCTCATCGATCGCTTGTCATGGACGCGGAGGTGTTGTCGGCAGGGCGCTGCCACTAGATCGGCATTCGGCATATGATTGTTTACGGAGCATGATAAATCGCCGGAGGCACGCATGGATCGGATGGCGAGCATGGCGGCTTTCACAAAGGTGGTCGGGGCCGGTAGTTTTTCCGCGGCGGCGCGGGACATGCAGGTGTCACAGGCCTTGGTCACCAAGCAGATCCAAGAGCTGGAGGACTGGCTTGGCGCGCGGTTGCTCAACCGCACGACACGGCGCCTCAGTCTGACCGAGGTCGGGACGGCGTTTTATGAGCGCGCCGCGCGAATCCTTGAGGCGGTTGAGGAAGCTAGGAATGCAGCCGGCGCGTTGCATATGGCGCCGCGAGGCAGGCTGCGTATCAACGCGCCCGTCTCGTTCGGTTTGCTTCATTTGGCGCCGGCCATTACTGACTTCCTTCAACGCTTTCCCGACATTTCCGTGGAGATGCTGGTGAACGACCGCGTGGTCGATCTGCTCGAGGGCGAGTTCGATGTGGGCGTGCGCATCGGACGGCTGCGCGACTCCAGTCTGATTGCGCGACGCATCGCGCCGGTCCGGCTCGCGGTTTGCGCCGCGCCCGACTATCTCGTGCGGCGTGGCGCGCCGAAGACACCCGACGACCTAGCAAGGCACGATTGTCTTGAGTACACCTATTTCGAAAGCCGCGGCGAATGGCGTCTGCTCGCTCCGAACGGTAAGGAAATCGTTGTTCCGGTGTCGGGCCGCTACCTCGCGAACAACGCCGATGTGTTGCGCACGACTGCGATTGCCGGCGGCGGTGTCATCCTGCTTCCAACATTCATTATCGGTGAGGACTTGCGCGCCGGCCGGTTGGTGCGCTTGTTGCCTGACTTTCCGCCGCCGGAGCAGGGACTGCATGCGCTCTATCCGCCCGGCCGGCATCTCTCGGTTAAGGTGCGGAGCTTTGTGGATTTTCTGGTCGATCGCTTCGGCGGCGAGCCGCCATGGGATCACGCTTGAAATTTGCCTCCGGGCCTAGCTCCACAAATATTAAGTGAATGTCAGCTTTTGATGCTGTGGACGGCTCCTCCAGGGGCACGAGAGTGCCAAGGAGTGGGCGCCGTTTGAGGCTCCCACGATTCGGAGGAGCAGCCTATGCAGTCAATTTCGACAATCGGCCTGGCTCGAGCGGGGGCAAGGACAAGCTTGGCAGTATCAGCAAGCAAGGCGGTTGCTATTTGCGCAGCCTGTTTGCAGCTGGCGCACTCCTATCCTCTGGCCGAAACTGCATAAAGAATAATCAAGAATGGTGCTGGTTCCTTTGGTCGCCGGGGATATATAGTCGCGCCATGTCGGAGGTGACCAAATTCCGCTGTCCCACTTGCGATGCGGAGTACCTAGTTGTCCGCGTCGAGGCGCTCCCCACCCATGACGATCCACTGGTTTGTCTTGGCTGCGGTGGCCTCTACAAAACCGAGATGGCAAGTTTGTGCTCAAGTATTTCCGCAAGTCAGGCTCAAATTCCATAAATGGCCGCAAGCCGAGACTGCGCTAAGGCCGTCTCAGTTGGCGGCCTCTTTCATTTCAAATGTCGCCTGTTGGCCCATCGCGTCATTTGCTGCTTCTGCACAAATGCGGGCGCTATCGGGACCGAAGCGGACATCGATTGGTAGCGAGCACTGCCCGGCTCAAACGCGAATGACCCTGAGCGGACCTCGCGCCATTGCGTCATGTGACGCATCTGACGGCAAGCCGTGCTTGGATAAGCTACTTTAATCCGATCACCATCGAATCCGCACCGACAAGCGGTTCGACCCGCGTTCTTGAAAAGCCGGCCTCGCGCATCCAAGCCTGACAGTCTTCTCCTGTATAGTCGAACCCACCGGCAGTCTCGATCAGCATATTCAGGCTCATCATGAGACCGAAAGCGTTTTCGCGGCGATCGTCATCGATGATGGCATCGTAAACAATGATCACGCCGCCCTTCGGTAGAGCATCAAATGCCTTGCCGAGAAGCACCTTTTTCTGGGCAAGGTCCCAATCATGGAGGATGTGCCCCATGACGATGACATCAACTTTCGGCAAAGGGTCCTCGAAGAAACTTCCACCCTGAAACCGCACTCGGTCCTTCACTCCGCGGCGAGCAATAAATTCCTCGAAGACCGGTTTGACCGGGGGAAGGTCGAAGCCGATTCCGGTGAGGTGGGGGTGGGCGTGGGCGAGAGTGGCAGGTACCATGCCCTGAGCTGAACCAAGATCCATGAAGGTCTTGTAGTCTCTCCAAGGGAAGTTGGCGGCGATGGCCTGGGCCGAACCCGCGCTCACTCCACTCATCGCGTTCAGAAACCCCCTCAACTTTTCCGGATCGGCATAAAGCGCCGCAAAGATGTCCTGTCCTCCGCCCTTGCTCTCGTTCTGCAATTCGCCGGTGTGCAGGGCCTCCGTGAGCGATCCCCAGAAGCCATAGAGCCGCGCATTCGCCATCTCCAGAACACCGCCAATATAGGATGGCTTGGCTCGATCGAGAAACAGGTCGGTGTCTGAGGCGTTGCTGTAGATACCGTTCTCGCGCTTCAGCAGCTTGAGTGCCACCAGCGCATCGAGGAAGTCGCGGGCAGATCGCTGATGCAACGCAAGCTTTTTTTGAAGCGTCGGCAGGTCGGCGGGGGCATTGGCCAACGTGCTGAACACGCCCAGTTCGACGGCGCTCAAGAGCGTCTTGGATGCCCAAAAGCCCATGCCGACCTGCATGATATGTTCCGGTGTTGCTGTGCTCATGACCTGACCCTCGAATTGGTTGTCACTTGGAACGGCAGGATAGTTGCGAAGTCTCGTGACGGCGTCATTTCAATAACGGCCAAACAATTGCGGTCGTAACATCCGGCTCGCTAGATGCTATCGGCGCAGATTGATGGTCTTCAGGTCGGCTCCTGGCCCGAATGCGAAGAGGCGCAAGAGATGGCACAGGTCTGCTGTGAGGGTAGACCTGTCGCAAGGCCGCCTCGACCGCCGCTTGTGACCCGTTACAGACTCGGTTAGCTTGCGAAAATTGTTACGGATCATGAGCCGCCACTCGGGGTCTCCACCAGCACCGCCGGAGCGCTCACCGGCGGGGCCGCGGCAGGGCGTTCCACCAGCTCGGGTTCACGTTCAAAGTGAAGGAGTTCATGACCGAAAGTCACCCAGGGATGCCGTGTCGTCTCCCACACGGATACCGGGGGCCAGGGCATCGACGGATCTGCGAATGCGCCAAGGGCAATGCCGATAAGGTCCGGGAAATGTTCCGAGTACCAGAACACCGTGGAACCGCACTCGGGGCAGAAATGCTGTTCGATCTTTCGCCCCGAGTTGCTGCCGCGCACGTAGACCTTGCTCGGCCCCTCGGCGCGCGCCTGCTCTCTCGGGAAATAGGTGCCGACGCCAAAGGCCGAGCCAGTACGGCGTTGGCACTCCGCGCAATGACACACTCCCAGAAGCGCCGGCTCGCCGGTCACCTCCGTGCGCAGCGACCCGCAGCTGCAGTGTGCGATCCTTGTCATAGCTAATCTCCCAGAGAGAGGTTCGCGTTGGCGCCAATCTGCGGCCGCCAAACTACGGTTCAATTGCAGCTCACGGGAGATGAGTTTCAAACGTAACTGAACAGGTTTGGCAAACTGGGCGAGACTGGCGTTTAGGTGATAGGGTGTCGAAGGCCCAAGGCACTTCCGCTCATGGCCCTTCGCGTCATTTCGCGGCGACGCAGTATTTTGGTCGCTTTCGGCGCGAAGCGGACACTGACGGCCGTGCGGCCTTAACGAGCACCGACGCGATTGACCCAACGCGGACATTAGTTGGACGGTTGACTGCCCCGTAGGGCTCGACGTGCTTTTCTTGGCGCGACGGAAGCTGCCGCGCCAAGTCATTTTTATAGCGAAGCTGCAAAGCGGAGGCTGATGAAGATCAGATAGGCGGACAGCGCGATCTCCATCTGGCGCTTCTGCATGTGATGGGCGAGGTTGACGCCATAGTGCACCGTGATCAGGCTGAGCGGCGTCAACAACGCAAAGCCGATCATCGAGACATAGCCGAGCGAAAGCGGCGGCAAATCCGGATGATTCCAGCCAGCTATGACATAACCGAGCGCGCCGGGGATCGAGACGAACAGTCCCACGCCCGAAGCGGTTGCGATCGCCGCATGGATGGGAAAGCGGTGGAGGCTAAGCGCGACGTTGGCGACCAACCCGCCGCCGATGCCCATCAGCGAAGCGGAGGTGCCGATCAGAACGCCATAGCAGCTCATCCTACCCGTACCAGGCAAACCGTTACCGAGCCGCCATTTGTCCTTGCCAGCGAGCAGCCTGACGGCCAGTAACAGGCAGACAATGATGAAGACAGCCTTGAACAGCATGGGCTTTGCCACCGACGCGGCAAAAATGCCGCCGAGGACGCCGACCGCAATTGGGAGCGCCCACGCCTTCAGCACGCTGATGTCCACTGCGCCCTTGCGGTAATGGCCGATGAAAGAGGAGATTGACGTCGGTACGATGACCGCGAGCGAGGTCCCCACGCATAAGGGCATCAGAACATCGTCGGGCACGCCATAAAGCTTGAAGACCTCGTAGAGGACGGGAACGATAACGGTGCCGCCGCCGACGCCAAACAGTCCCGCCAGTATTCCCGTGCAAGCGCCCGCTGCCGCGAGCGCGGCTGCGAGCCATGCGGTTTGACTAAGCGCAAGCGCACCCATCTGCAATCTCCTCGGTCATGAAAATACTTTGGAGGGAAGAACCGAACCCCACGATGTCGCTTGCTGATAGGCATGCGCGAGTTGGAGACAGGCGAAATCGCGATTGCCGGGTGCCATGATTTGCAGCCCCATCGGCAGGCCTTGTGCCGAAAATCCAGCCGGCACGTTGACGACCGGGCAGCCGGCCAGCGTTGCGTAGATCGTCACCTCCATCCAGCGATGGTAGGTGTCCATGCGGCGTCCGCCGATCTCGTTTGGCCAGTTCACGCCTGCGTCGAACGGGAAGCATTGTGCCGTCGGCAGCGCTAGGAAGTCGCAGGTTTTGAACAGCCGCTCCAACGCCCGGCACCAATCGGCACGCCGTCCCGAGGCTTCCAGCACATCGATCGCCGACAGGCGCATGGCCCGCTCGACCTCCCAGCACGCCTCTTGCTTCATCAGCGCGCGCTTGGCCGAATCGGCGTAGCGGCCGGCTAGCGGGCCGCCGGTCAACCAGGCACGCAGGGTGATCCAGTCCTCCCACAATTGCTCGAGCGGATAGTCGATGCGAACTGGCTCGACTTCGCAGCCGATGTTCGCAAATGCGCTCAATGCCTTCTCGCAGAGATCGATCACGCCCGTCTCGAAGGGCAGATGGCCACCGAGATCGCCGAGCCAGCCGATACGAGTGCCGCGCATGTCCCCAGTCAGCCGTTCGCGGAAGCAGGTCGAGGTCTGCCCTTCGGCCGGTTGCGACCACGCCGTTTCGTTCGTTTGCACGGCAAACAACATGGCGAGGTCTTCGACCGAGCGCGCCATCGCTCCGACGGTGGCGAGCGAGGGCAGATGCGGATCGCGTCCTTCGGGCGGCATCCGCCCCGGTGTCGGCCGCAGCGAAAACTGGTTGTTGTAGGCGGCCGGATTGCGGATCGAGCCGGCGCTGTCGCTGCCATCGGCGACCGGTAGCATACGCGTAGCAAGCGCAACCGCTGCGCCGCCGCTGCTGCCCCCTGAGGTGCGCTTGCGGTCATACGCATTCAGTGTGGTGCCGAAAACCGGATTATAGGTCTGCGATCCCAGCCCGAACTCGGCCGTGTTCGTCTTGCCGAGAAGAATTGCTCCGGACTGCTTCATCCGCTGCACGAACACGGCGTCGCGTGTCGGAATCGAATCCTTGTGCAGCGGCGAGCCGAGCGTCGTGCGCAATCCCTTGGTCGGCGCCAGATCCTTGATCGCCTGCGGAATGCCATGCAGCCAACCCTGGCGCTGGCGGCGCGCCGACAGCGTGTCCTTCTCGCATGCTTCGGCCAGAAGTTCCGGACGGCCGCGCAGTGACACGATCGCGTTGTAGAAGGGGTTCGTCCGCTCGATGTGATCGAGATAGATTGTCGCAACCTCCACGCAGGAGATTTCGCGCGCTGCAATCAAATCCGACAGCGCACAGGCGCCGAGATCGAGAATGTCGGCGCTCGGGTTCGGCGCAAGAGTGGCGCCGACGAATTCGGGGTTCACCGCCGCGGTCGAACGGACGTTGTGGTGATCGTGGAACATGTCATGCCCCCAGATACTGGCGGGCATTGCTGGTGGGCTGGCCGTCATCGAGGGCGGCTCCGCCGAACAGCCGGCGCCAGGCGTTCCGAAGAATTGGGCTCAAAAAGACGCTGCGCGAGATCTGCGCGGCCATCCAGACATCGCTGAAATGTGTGCCGGATTTTGTGGAGTTATCTGCCTGCATGGCATGAACACCTTATGATGAGTGAATCAAGAGTCCTTCTGTTGAGTCCTTCTGTTGCCGAAAGCGGAGGCGACCAAGCGGATTGCGCGTGTCGGGTTGTGCGCTGGACTCGTGCTGGCCGCGAACGATTTGCCGCGCCCCACGAGCGCGAAAAAACCGGGCACAGCTTGGAGATACCAGCGAGAAATGTCGTGAAACGTTGCTTAAAAAGTTGCAAAATGTTGCCGAGTTGAGGCGTGGTACGACATGGATAGCGTCTACAAGCTCGGCCCGTTTCGCCTTGATATTTCGTCAGAAATCCTCTTCCGGGGTGCCGAACCCGTACCGGTCGGGCGACGAGCTGTTGGCGTGCTGCGGGCCTTGGTCGAGCATCCGGGGATTCCGGTCTCGAAGAATGCCCTGATGCAGGCCGCGTGGCCAGGTTTGGCAGTCGAGGAGGGCAACCTCACCGTTCAAATCGCGGCCCTACGCCGCGCCCTTGGCGAGGAGCCGGGTGGAGGCCGCTGGATCGAGACACTACCTCGCCACGGCTACCGGTTTGTCGGTCCAATTTCCAAACCGGACGAGCCGCTCGTTTCACCGACGATAGGGCGAAGACCGCCACTTGCCGACAAGCCATCGATTGCCGTTTTACCCTTTCAGAATCTGAGCGGTGATGCAGATCAGGATTATTTTGCGGACGGAATGGTTGAGGAGATCATCACCGCGCTTGGCCGGATCAAACGGCTCTTTGTCATCGCTCGCAATTCGAGCTTTACCTACAAAGGTCGGGCCGTCGATGTGAAGCAGATCGGGCGCGAGCTGGGCGTCAGATATGTTCTGGAAGGGTCGGTTCGCAAATCGGGCGGTCGGGTACGTATTACCGGACAGCTTATCGACGCTATTAGTGGCACTCATCTGTGGGCCGATCATTTCGACGGCTCTCTTGAATCCGTTTTCGAGCTTCAGGACAGAGTTGCCATCAGTGTTGCCGGCGTCATTGAACCCGCGCTGGAGGCCGCTGAAATACGTCGCTCCGCCCGTCAGCCAACCACTGATCTCACCGCCTATGACCTCTATCTCCGGGCGAAAGCGAGCGCCATGGCCTGGGACAAGGAACAGGTGTTGCAGGCCCTCGATCTGTATGAGCAAGCGGTCGCACGCGATCCCGAATATGCGTCGGCACTGTCAGAAGCCGCCTATTGCCGGACCGTTCTCGACGTGAATGGTTGGACGAATGATCTCTCGCGAAATCGTAAAGAGAGCCTCAATCTCGCTGGCCGTGCTCTCCGGGCCAGCGGCGATGATGCCTTTGTCCTTGGTAACGTCTCCCATGTCCTTGGTTATTTCGAGTGCGACATCGACCCAGCTTTGTCCCTAATGGATCGAGCGTTGGAGTTAGATCCGAGTTTTGCTTTAGGCTGGTTGCGAAGCGGGTGGCTCCGCCTCTGGGCCGGTCAAGCTGATGTCGCTGTCGAGCACTTCGAAAGGTCCTTGTGCCTGAATCCCTTGCGCCGGGCACCAGCCACGTTCGGGATTGCCGTCGCTCACTTTTTCTGCCGGCGATTGGAGATGGCCGCCAGCATGCTGCAACTCTCTCTAAAGGAGTATCCGAGCTGGCCCCCGTGCCACCGCTTCCTTGCGGCGTGCTACGCCCAGTTGGGGCGGCTCGAAGACGCGCGCAATGTTGTCAATAAACTCAAGGAAATCACGCCGGTTCTTATTCCAAACGTCGCGCATTGGAGGATACCCGAGCAGCAAGAGTTCTACCTCATGGGATTACGTCGAGCGATCAGCGAAACCGAATAACTCTCTAGCAATCGTCATTTTCGTTATGAGCCTGGCGCGCAAATGTTGGACACTTCCGCTTCTGGCCCTTCAGAAACCTGCCAACAGCCCGGTCGCAACGTCTGCTGCTCGGAGTAGACCGGAAGTGGCGGCTTGATCGCTAAAACGGCACTCATGATCCCGAGCCGACTTCGGCTGATCGAAATCGGCGATACAGCGGGCTCTTGCAGCGTCTTCAGCTGGTTTGTGAACCCCGCAGCTCAATTTGGAACTCCATCGAAAGGAAGGCCCCCATTAGGTTGAGCGCGGCCAATTCACGGGCTCGCGAACAGAACGCTGGCAGTTCGTATGGCGCATCGGAGGGTTTATCCTTCCGTAAGTATATTGTTCTAAAGTCGGTCGTTAGTTGCGTGGAGTATGCATATGACTAATTTCGAAGAGCTGCGCGAGCTCGCAAACCAAACCCGCAGCTTCATCCAGCTGTCCCATGATAAGGCGCGTGCGCTGAGAGTGGTTATTGCCAAACACGACGTGGTCTTGGTTATTTTCCCGTCGGACGACAAAGGAATAGGTTTTCACGTCATTAAAGGTGGAGAACTTCTTCGCCAAATCGCGAATACGAAATGGACGGGCAATTACACCCATACGGCTATCGCCGTTCATAATCGAGAACAGGCGATTGTCCTTCAGCACGCGATGGCCGCCTAATTGAGATGGCTCGATCGCCATTTCAGAGGCTACGTCCGATCCCGCTATCGCTGGGTACTTGTTGAGGCGACCGCCAATCTCAAGAATAATCGGCGAGTTGCCCCGCTGCGCCGGATACTCCCAAAGCGCCCGATAGAGAAAGAATAGGTCTGCCTTCTCTCCAAGATGTCCGGATGTGGCCCTTCGCGTCATTTCGCGGCGACGCAGTATTTTGGTCGCTTTCGGCGCGAAGCGGACACTGACGGCCGTGCGGCCTTATCGAGCAGCGACGCGATTGACCCAAGGCGGTCATAGTACGTTTTGCCATTGGTGGGGTGAAATGGCCAGCCTAGTGAAAGCTGCAACGCCGTGTTAGCTTCCGACTGTCGCCATGGAACTCGACTGAATGATGCCGCATGACCAAAGGGGACACCCCTGCGCCAGATGCTCTCTCCCGCTCGGAGCTGCAGGAGCGGGTAACTGAACTCCAGGAGCAGATAACTGAACTCGCCGCACAGCGGGCAGCTATCTCGGAGGTGCTGCGCGCCATTGCCTCCTCACCAAACGACTTGCAGCCCATCTTCGACGCGGTCCTCGACAACGCCAAACGCCTCTGCCGGGCAGATGCGGGCAACGTCCGCCTTGCCGAGGAAGCAGGCCTTCGTCTCGTTGCTCGCTTACCGAGCCCCGCCGCGTATTCATCGCCAAAACTCATGGGACCCGGCAGCTTTTACGATCCCCTCATCACAAGCAAGTCGCCGGTCCACATCCCCAACTTGGCCGCACATGAACTCTATCGTGCAGGAGAGGCTCTCTGGGTGGCTTTGGTTGAAGGGGGCTTTCGGACGGCCCTCATCGTGCCAATGCTGAGAAACGACGAGCTAATCGGAACGATTGCTCTGGGACGGCGGCGCCCAGAGCCCTTTTCGGAGAAAGAGATCGAACTGGTCACAGATTTCGCTGCGCAGGCGACCATTGCCTTGGAGATTACCCGTCGCGAGCGCCAGTATCGTGAGGTGCAGACCGAACTGGCGCACGCAAACCGTGTCGCTGTCATCGGGCAACTCACTGCCTCGATTGCCCACGAACTCAGACAGCCGCTCACTACCGTCAAGGGCAACGGGGACGCCGGTCTGCGGTGGCTTGCGATGCAGCCGCCTGATCTTGAGGAGGCGAAGCTTTCTCTACGACGGGTCATTAACGATGCTCGCCGAGGCAGCGATATCATCACCGGCTTGATGGATCTTACTAAGAAGCAGCCTCCGAGGAAGGAGCCGGTGGATATCAATGAGGCCATCCAGGAGGTGACCGCATTGACCCACGGCGAGGCCTTGAAACACGGGGTGTCGCTGCGAGCGCAACTGGCACCTGAGTTGCGGCATGTCGAAGCGGACCGTATTCAAATTCAACAAGTCGTGTTGAACCTGACCATGAATGCCATTCAGGCAATGAGTGCCGTGGATGGTGGACCACGCGAGTTGCTGATCAGTACCGAGGGCATCGTGGGCGAGGGCGTCCGCGTTGGCGTCCAGGATACCGGTCCGGGGCTGAGCCCAGAGAACCTTCCACGTCTCTTTGACCCATTTTACACGACGAAGGCTGGCGGCGTCGGTATGGGGTTAGCAATCTGCCGCTCAATTATCGAAGCGCATGGCGGACGGCTGTGGGCGACTGCGTGCGAGCCAAGGGGGGCTCTCTTCCAGTTTGAGGTTCCTGCCGGTCAAGGCGCAGTCTCGTGATCAGGTGATGTCGCCTATTGGCCCTTCGGGTCATTTCGCGGCGACGCAGTATTTTGGTCGCTTTCGGCGCGAAGCGGACACTGACGGCCGTGCGGCCTTAACGAGCACCGACGCGTCGACCCACAACAGACGTGCGCCTCGGTCCGGATCTCGCGTAGGCCCTCGACGTTCGCTAATATCCGCGACGATTTCGAAAGTTACGGGTGCTGTGATGTATCGCTCTGTGCTGTTCGCCGGTCTATTTGTCTGGGCAACCGTCGTGTCGCAAGCCGTCATCGCGGCCGAGGTCAAGGTGCTTAGCGCGAACGTTTTCACCGGGGTGCTCGACAGCGTGTTCAGCAATTTTGAACGCTCATCCGGACACAAAGTCCTGTTCGAATACGTGACGGCGGGGAAAGTCAGAGATCGCGCGCAAGCCGACGAGTTTGACGATGTCGCTATGGCAACTCGCACGATCACAAACGACGTGCAACACCCTCGCTTTTTCCTTTAGAATCCCCGCCCATGCGTGCGCATATTGTCATCATCGGTGCCGGCATTTCCGGCCTGACCGCTGCCATCACCATTGGGGAAGGCGTCGACAAGCTCATCGCGGCTGGCGCGACCATCGCGCGGCCCGAGATGACGCTCCTTGACGCCGCGGACTGGATCGGCGGGCGCGCGCGCACTGATGAGCTGTCTACCGGTGTGTCAGTGGATGCCGGAGCGCACTGGTTCCATGGCGGCGCCAGGAACCCATTCTACAAATGGGCCTGCGATCGGCATTACGATCTGGGGCCGGTCGGCATCGATACCGCCGCGCGGCGCTTCAATGTCGCGGTGGAAGGCGCAGTGGCGCCCGAGCAGCGCGAATGGGCGATGAACCGGCTTTACGAGATGTATGCGATCTGGAAGGCGCAGCATCGGGATGAAGACGTGTCGCTCCGGCAATTGGCCGACATGTCGAAATCGCGCGTGATCGTCACGGTGGCCGAGGAACGGGCAAACAACTGGATGGCGGTCGATAGCGCGGCCAAGGTCTCAAGCGATGAATTCTGGGGCGACGATGCGGGTTCCGGCGGCATGCAATTGCAGGACGGGATCGAAAAGCTCATCGCCGCCATGACCAACGAAGCCCGGTATTACAAGGCCGATATCCAGCTCCGCCGCCTCGTGCAAACGGTCAGAAAGGCCGGAAAGCACTTTGTGGTCGTGACCGACAAGGACACGGTCGAAGCCGACTATGTGCTCAGCACGCTCTCGGTTGGCGCGCTGAAATCGCACGGCGTCAGATTCGACAAGAGCGCGCGCTCGCAGCTGGATCCGGTCCTGGCGGGTATGACGGCGGCGAAAATGACCAAGATTTTCGTGCCGCTGCGACCAGAATTCTTTGCCGAACGCAAAATCGCACCGGACACGTTCGTCACCATTTACGAACAGCGTCACGCCTGGCTCCTGCACCTGCGCACCGACGGCAAGCCGCTCGTCACCATCTTTGCTTCAGGCGCGATGTCGGATCTGGTGGAGAAAGCGCACTACACCGACATCGAAAACCAGATGCTCGATCTGCTCGATCGCGTCGGCGAACCCAATTTGAGCGGTGCACGCAACAACCTGGAAGGCCGCTTCCATATGACCGACTGGACGACCAATCCGAATTTCCTGGCCGCCTATTCGGCCATGCTGCCCGGCGTCAAACGCCGCAATCCACTGGTGATCGGCAACCTGGTGTTCGCCGGCGAGGCGTTTGTGCAGGACCTGAAGAAAAGCCCCAGTCAAATGACTGGCGCCTGGGAGTCGGGACGCATCGCGGGGAAGAAGATTTTGACAAAGCTGGCGCTGCAAGCTCGCAGGGCGGGCGAAGTGGGATCGGGGCCGCAGTCGAGTTGAGTGTGCTCGCTCGGCTCCACGCTGGCCGTGGTGCCCTTCCCCAGACCCTCACTGAGCCCGTGATGGTACGCCAGGATCATGGTCGCATCGCGGCGGCCCCAGCGATTGTTCCAGGCGGTCGCCATCGGCGCTCGATCTCGGCGTCGGTCAGGTGTTCCCTCGACCTTAATTCAGCGTTCGGCCGACGCCGTGGCATCTTAACTGTTCGCTTTACGATGGCTAGCGGGGGGCTTGGCGGGCAATTTCATCATGACTTTCAGTGGCGCGGTCTAATGACTGTTCGCAACTTTTCACGAACAGTTTTAACATGTTCCATGCGATAAATTGCGGCCCGCACGATGAGCGTCCACCACCATGACGATCGCATGGCCGCTGTCGATAATGCGTGCCTGGGGACGATGCCGTGATAGGCCGACGGTATGCTCGGGGCAAAGCCGGTCGATGTCTGTGCGCCTGGTACGCGACCAGCGAGTAGCGTCTTGGCCCGCGGTCTCTAGCGTTCGTCGCGCCGTTCTGCCGGCGAAGTCGTGCACAGGTCAGCACGTTCACCGAGATTTGCCGGGGGTGTTAGAGCGCGTTTGATGTCGGCTAATGGCCGATTCCGTTGAAAAAGACGGGCCGTAACTCATTGCAATGGCGCCGTCGCGATCTCACGGCTTCACGAACTTGAGGACGAATTCGTCCTTCGGCTGCGGCGGAGCCGGGGTATTCTTGTCTCTGGGATCGTTCGGGTTGCGCAGGAAATTGCCTTCGTCAACCAGCTTAAAGCCTGCCGCTTCGACTTCCTTCCGAAGAAACGACTCTTCGACGCGATGCAAGGTACCGGATTCGGAGATGCCAGTACCTGGTCGCCCCGAATGATCGGCAATAATGTAGAAACCTCCCGACTTGAGCGCGCCAAAGACCGCTTTGTTCATCGTCGCGCGATCGACACCGAGGTGTCCGAGGTCGTGATAGTTGAACATCATGGTCACAAGATCGATGCCGCCCGCGAGCTCGGAGGGAATGGGATCTTCGAACGGTCGAGAGAGCGCCACGATCGGGGCGGCCTGAACGCCATTGCTTCGGAGACTGCTTTCGCGTTCGGCGAGGGCAACCGCTGACGGTCGTGGCGCGCCTGCGGGCGCTGCTGACGCTGCGCTCGGGGTTGTGGCTGAGTTACTGTTGCCCTCGGGCGTAACCGGGGTTGGGGATGCTGCTCGGTTGGGATCGCGCGGCCGGCTCTGACCATAAACCTTGCCCGAGGGCCCGATCGCACGGGCTAACAATTCCGTGGTGTAGCCGCCGGCCGCGCTGAGATCGACCGCGACGACACCCGGACGAATGCCGATGAAGCCCAGCATCTGCTCAGGCTTGCGGCGCTCATCGTTGGTACGATCTGCCGCAGTGCGATCGGAGCTCCTCACGATCTGTGCAATTTGCTCAGACGAAAGCGGCGGCAAACTCTGCTCCGCTGTTGCTGGTTGGGCCTTGAGAAACAGGGCGACACTGACGCCGACCGCGACCAGAAGGCCTTTCGTTACGCTTTTCATGATCTTGCCCGTTGTGATCTGATCTCCCATTCGGGGACGGTCGACGCGACGGCCTTAGATGGTCTCTCTTCTGCGGCAAACGAGGGCGCAATCTACCACAATCCGGGGGGTCGGAGCATCATCGCAGAAATGCTCTCGAATGAACGGTTCACCCAAATGCCTCGACGGCAGCCTCATCGATCAGGCGTTTCGAAGGATTGCTCTCCAGCTGATCTATTGCCGCCAATTTGCGACTTCTGCCCATTTTGAACAGCTTTTCGTACAGAGGTTTGCGGCGTTATGGCCGGATTTCCGGATAAAGCGGCCTAACGCGCGCGCGGGCAGTACCCGGCATCGAAGGATAAAAGCCCGACATTCGCGACGGGCTCATGAAGCGACAATCAAGACGCATTTAAAGCCCATGGCGATTCCCGGACATGCTGTCTGTCGCAGTTCACACGAGCAGTTCTCGCCTTCGAAGGGCGAAGGGCCTCAATCGACGAACTCGGCACCGAATTCGCAGCCGTGCGCCAAGCGTAGGGAAGGCGCAGGGTGTGGCTACCGGCAAGTGAGCCGGTGCGCTTCTACGGCGTGTCGGCGTGTAATCTAGAACGGCGGTTGCTCGTTCCCTATCATCGGCGGCTGTCGTGAACAAGACTCCGCGCCTTAACGAGCGCCCCCGACCCTTATCGGTCTCTCAAGGGACGCGGAGTGTCATCCTGGTTCGTTCGGGCGCCACCGTCGCGAGCTGAAGTTGGAGGACCTCTCGGGAAGAGTTCGGTGCCAACGTCGCGGGGGCTTAACCGGGGGTCGTCGGTATGTGCCGTGGATTTCTTGAGTCAAATCAATCGAGGTAGGCGGCTAAAGCGACCGCCTTCCGCCTCGACCCCAAAACGAACCACCGTCGGCGCCGGTCTCGATGCGTTAACGCGCGAAGATACCTTGTTTGCGCACGTATTTCGCCGGCATCAAGCGAAGGTCGTGGCCTAGCATTTGGAGCTTGCGACTGAGGTGATGCGCGCCAACGCAAGCCTCCATACCGATCAAGCACGGCGGCAAGTTGGCGAGCCGTGTTTCCACCTGGCTGCGTGACCACTTCTGACGCAGCACGATGGCACCGTGGTGATCATGACCCACGAGGTGGAACGAGTTCTTGCCGATATCGATGCCGATCACGGCGATTCGCTGTGTTGAGGTTCTGAGACATGGCGTGCTCCTTGACTTGAGCGCCCCTTGCCAGCTTCTCGCACTGGCGGGGCTGGAGCACGGCCGGACCATCCCACTAGCCGACATTCTCGTGCTACTTGCTGTCTTCCTCGTCGCGAACATGAACTTGAGACACAACCAGATTAGGCTGTGGACCCTCCGACGTTTCCCGATATTGAAACAAAACTTCGGCAGCGAAATTTGTGGCCCGGTCTCTGCGGATGCCTCTGACAATGTGGCGGCTTGCGAAGCTTGCCGCAAATATATCCGCCTCTGTCATCCCGAGATCTGCCATGAGACGGGTAGCAGAAAAAGCCTCGGTGGGAGATTTTTCTTTTTGTGCCTTGAGATAGCTTTCAAGCCGAGTGCGTCTAGATCGCTTATGCACCCAGTAGACACTCGAGGCAGCCGCGGCGATTACCGCTGTCAAAATTGAGGCGATGCTTGCGCCTATACGAAGCCATTCTTCCATTTCCGCCTCCCGCTGCGTCTTTGCACGGTGGTCGTGGCTGCCTCTCTTGGCGAGGGCTTAAGCATCTAATTCTGCCAGTACCGGCGGTCGGACGGAAGGTTCCTTGGAAGGTCGCCGCTTGGCCCCTCGCGTCGTTAGTCCGACGGCATGTCCGAAGCTGGGGTAAGACCGGAAGCGGCGGCCGGTGGGCCAAACCGACGCTCATGACCCCGAGCGGACATTCCGACCAGACGATGGATTGCTGCTGACTACAACGGTCTTATCCCCGCACCAGCACGATATCAAAGTTCAAAATGCGCCTCGGCGGTTGCTCCAGCGTGGCCTCGGCTGCGACCAGCAGTTCCGGGTGCAGCGCAGCCGCCAGCAATCTGTCGCGCTCGTTGAGCGGTTCGCCCGGGAAATACATCTGGGTCACTAGCCGTTCGAACCGTCCCTGCACCTCGAAGTGGATGTGCGGCGGACGCGTCCAATCCGGGCCCGCCGGATAGGCGCCGGGTTTGATCGTTCGGATCGCGTAGCTGCCGTCATCATTCGATCTGAGGCCGGTACAGCCGGCAAAGTTCGGATCGAGCGGTGCTACATTGCGATCGTTGGTATGCCGATATCGGCCAAAGCTATTGGCCTGCCAGATCGTGAGCCTTGCCCCGCGGACCGGTTGACCATCGAGATTGAGGATGCGCCCCGTGACCTCGATGACCTCACCTAGCGCGCGCCCGTTGCCGCCTTCGACCATGGTCAGGTCTGCGCTGGCAACGGCCCAGCTTCGCATTGGAAAGAATGGGCCGAGGTTTTGATCCGGCGTTCGATGCCGGTTCTCGCTAGCATGCATCCACTTAATCCTCCGCCAAAAAGCCGGAGGTTTGGACGATTGGCCACCATCGGTCGAAATCTGATCTGATCAATTGCGCGAACTGTTCCGGTGAATCGGCCGCTGGCACAAGGGCGAGCTTGGCCACGCCGGTGGCGAAGCGATCGCTGCTCACGGCCGCACGGATTGCCGTGTTGAGGTGCTTGACAGCTTCGGCCGGCGTCTTCGCCGAAACAACGACGCCGAACCACTCCTCGACTTCCAGGGCAGGAAATCCGGCTTCGCGGACGGTCGTCACCTCCGGAAGCTGCCTGCTCCGTTCGGCGCTGGTGATGGCCAGTGCGCGGACGCTTCCGGACCGCACGTAAGGCAGCGCGGTGCCGACCGGGTAGATCGTTGCCGCGATCCGGCCGCCGATAAGATCTTGTATGCCGTTTGGCCCCCCATAGGGCACATGTGCGAACTCAAATCGGTCTTCCTTGGCCAGGATCGAGCCGGTGAAATGCAGCATCGATCCTGCTGCGGCCGTGCCGTAAGTCGCCTGCTTCGGATTCGCAATGCACCATTTCACGAAATCGGCGAGCGTCGTGACATTGAGTGGCACCATTGGGCCGACCGTGATCAGGAACGGAAATGAGCAAACCCGCGTGACCGGGGCGAAATCGCGGAAAGCGTCGTAGCCGAGCGACTTGTAGACATGCGGGAACACGACCAGGTTCGATGCGGGCGTCAGCGCCATCGCCGATCCATCGGCCACACCGTTCTTCAGCGCGCCGAGCACCAGCCGGCCGCCCGCACCGGGCCGGTTCTCAACGACGAAGGAGGAATGGCCCTTCATCTCCTCGGCCAGCATTCGCGCAACGACATCGATGGCGCCGCCCGGACCAAAGCCGACCATCAGGTGCGTGGTGGCCTGTCCCAATTGCGCCCGTGCGCTGTTCGGCATGATCGACCCGAGTCCGCCTGCGCAGGCCAGCGACAGCAATTTCCGTTTGGTGATCATGTGAGCCTCCGATGTCTCGTGCACACCCGCTTCTGTTCGAAACGCCCTCACTCTGGTCGGAACGTCCATTATCTGGTAGATCGAAAATCGTGGCATCCCCCTAACCTCTGGGTTAAGGCTCATGGATGGATCAGAGCGCCTTGGCCGCCGTATCAATCTGCGCGATCTGCGCGTCCTGATGGCGGTTGCCGATACCGGCAGCATGGCCAAGGCGGCGGTCAGGCTAAGGATCTCTCATCCCGCCGTTTCGAAGACGATCTCCGAGCTGGAGGGCGCTCTCGGCGCGCGCTTGCTCGATCGTTCGCCGCAGGGCGCCGAACTGACACCCTCGGGCGAAGTGCTCCTCCGCTGCGGGATCAACATCTTCGACGAACTGCGGCAGGGTTATCGTTCGCTCGAAAATCTCTCCGATCCGAACTCGGGAGAGGTCAGGCTGGGCTGCACGGACATCATCCTTCATAGTCTGGCCTCCACCGTCCTGCGGAAATTTTCAGCGAAATATCCTGGCGTTCAGGTGGATGTGAAGCTCGTCAATCCGGGTGAACATCAGCTCCGCGAATTAAGGGAGCGGAGATTCGATCTCCTGATCACGCGCGCGACAGGCCAGTCGACCACCGAAGATCTGCATTCCGAGGTGCTGTTCGACGAGCCCTTTGTCTTCGTCGTCGGCGCAGAAAGCGAGTTTGCACGCAGGCGCCGAGTGGCGCTGGGCGACATCATCGACCGCAAATGGATCTTGCCGGCGCCCGACAGCGCGCCTGGCGCGCTTATCGACGGCGTCTTTAGGGCGGCCGGCTTTCAGCCGCCCAAGGCCGTCGTCAAGACGCTGTCGATCGAGCTGACGACGTCGTTGGTGGCGAGCGGCGAATTTGTCGGCATTCTTCCGATATCCGTCGCGAGGCTTAAAGCCGGTCGGGCCTCCTTGCGGGTCCTGCCCATCAAATCGGTGGGCCCGCGGATCTCCGCCGCGATCGTCTTTGTGAAAAACCGCACGCTCAATCCATCCGTCGTGTCTTTCATCGATTGCGTGCGGTACGTCGCCAAGGCTTCCCACCTCGAGTGAAAATACAATTGACCAAATCATCATCCTTTGAAGTTGCAGAGACTTCGTTGGTGCCACCACGCCAAATCGGCACTTCTGCTATTGGCCCGGCGCGGACCTTGTGAAACGTCGGCTCTTATGTCGGCTGTTTGGGGTAAAGCGGACTCGTTATGCTCAGCGGGAGTTATTCCGAGTCTGACCCATAGCGGTCATTAAAGAGTACGTGGTTACGCCTCGACATGTCCATGTCCGCAGGTGATCATGTACGACGCGGGGGCGAATTTGGACGGCGTCATGGACCTTCGAGGGACCAGACTCCGCGACGGGAAAGTGATCGATGAAATCCGCCGATGAAGCCGAAACGGCGGGTCTGACCCGTTTCCAATTGCAGGGCGATGCTGCCGAACGCTGCGAGCGGTGGGCCGTACCGTTCATCCTCGGACCGTGGGTGCCGGGGCTGCTTGACCTTGTGGAGTTGCGACCGAGGGAGCGGGTGCTCGACGTTGCCACCGGGACCGGCGTCGTCGCGCGGCTTGCAGCGCGCTGCGTCGCCCCAGGAGGCAGCGTGAGTGGTCTTGACCTCAACGAGGGCATGCTCAATGTCGCCCGCCCGCCGACTGCAGTTGCCGCAGGGCCTCGCCGTCGACTGGCGACAGGGAAGCGCCTTGGCATTACCCTTTCCGGACAGAACTTTTGATGTCGTGCTGTGTCAGCAGGGACTGGACGGGTCCCGAAAAATCGTAGCCCCACCATAGCTCTTCTCAGGGCATAGGCCGGCTCTTTTTTTTTCACCAAGTTGCAGATCGCTGTCGTCTGTAAGTGATACTTCAAGCAGAAAATTGCAGTTTTTGGAATTCCGCACGGCAGGCCTCACTAAAGTTGCGAAGTGGGTCGATCAACCCACTATCTGCCATCTCCCGAAGTTGGGGCAGACTTTTGTTCGGCTCCTCGTACTTGCCAATGATCTCCCTGACGATTTGGTCGGCGCTTTCGACAACACCGGTTGTTGAAAGGACGCGCATTCTGCTCACTTCCGCATAGAGAGCCATTAAGGCCAAGACGTCTGCCTTGTCTTTGTCGTTCTGGAGCTTCCCGAGGGCGCCACGATATAGTCGAAGCCGGAGAAGTTGCGCACAAACAGCGCCTCGGTGTCGGCGCATTCGGCATTGAACCCGCTATTGGCCATCGGCTGGCCACAACAGGTCTGGTCACGCGGATAAACCACGTCGTGACCGAACCGCTCCAACAGCTCGAGAGTGGCGATCCCGACCTCCGGAAAGAAGGCATCGATGTAACAAGTCAGTTTATGCCTGGTATTATTGGGTTCTTTGCTTGGCCGGACGATTTTAGACCCTTGTTGTTTGCGCAGTATTGTCAAGCTTGCGGCTTGCTTGCAATTGTGTGGGTGGCCTTTGGCCAATATCCGCTCCAGGCCCTTCTACGAAGTGTCCGCACGCCTCGTCTAGGTCCGGTCACTGGGGCGAAGCGGAATAGATCTGCTCACTTTGAGTTCGTCGCATTTTGATCAAGGCAGACATCGGCCCTGATTTGACCATCGCCATGATGAAAGCGGCCTGCTAATCTTCCCGACGTGTGTAGCCTATAGCGGCTGTAACCATCAGCGCTGGTACAACTATGATTCCTAACAGGTCGATTCTTGCCGCGATTGCGGTTCTTGTAGCTTCAACGATCTCTGTATCCGCATTGGAATCAACCGTAACGGCGAGGTCGTCGCTGTCGCTGGAAGCGCTCTGGCAAACAGTTGGCGATTTCTGCGCGACGGCCCTATGGAATCCCGTCGTTGAGGACTGCGTCCTCAGTACAGATGGGAAGATGCGTACCCTTTCGCTATTTGAGGGTCGCAAGGTCGAACAGGTGCTGGAGAATTGGGACGGCGCTAACCACAGTTATGCATTTTCAGGCGCGCTAGGGCTTTCCGAAGTGAATGTTCATTCTAAAGTCAGTGTGATTGCAGTGGGGAAGGGATCGGCGCTGCAATTAACCGTCACCTATGAGGCCAAGGGCGTTTCCGATGCCGATGCCAAGAGGGCCGTCGACGGGTTGATTTTTCGGGCTCTGTGCGTCAGTGGTCCACTTCGATGCTCCAATGATCAACAACGGGTCTCGGCCGAGATCGTAGCGATCCCGGATAGCCAATGGTCACCCCTAGTTCTGCAGGGATACCTTAGACGATCCAATAGCCCAGCCCCTGCGCCTGCGGTTATTTTGGTGCATGGGTGCGCCGGCTTCGCAGACATGATCGACCAAAACTGGGGCCAAAAAATCAACTCGTGGGGCTATGTCACGTTGACAATTGATAGCTTCGGTCGGCGTGGAGTCAAAAACACCTGCCGAAGTGGCCCTCTTTTCGATAACGATCAAGATCCCTATCGCGGGTTGAATTACCTCATTCAGCAAAAGCTGATCGATCCCACGCGTGTTGCACTTGTGGGCTTTGATGGCTCGCCTGCTCTCTCTAGCGTCACCCGCGGCCCTGTTGAGAATGCGTTTAAGGGAAAGTTTCGTGGGGTGGCCGCGCTCTATCCAAATTGTGCTGCCATCAAAGGGCCTATGACGGTCCCCACGCTAATCCTGACGGGCGAGCTTGATGATTCGGCTCCGCCCGAAGTCTGTCGCAGATTGGCAAATGGCGCTGACGATATTGGTATCTCCCGGCAGAAGGCTGACGGTGCAGGAGTCCGGCTCATTGTTTATCCCGGCGCGTATGCTGGATTTGACCTTTCATTTCTCCGAGCGCCCGTTCTCTACATGGGACACCGCGTCGAATTCAATAAGTCGGCCATGGAGCAGGCGAGTGACGCTCTCCGCGAGTTTCTCGCCTCAATAACAAAACTCTAGGCCGTTTCTGGCGGGACTTTATCTATGTCTGGCGAAGAGATTACTCTCACGAGCCGACAAGGCGATCGAATACGACGCAATTGCTGCAACGCACGAGTCTGTTGTTGGCCCTTCGCGACAGTTTGCGCGGCGCAGAGACATGTCTGCAGTTAGGGGTAGACCGGAAGTTTCGGACTGAGGGGGCAAACCGGCGCGATTGACCCAACGCGGACATTTCTCGTCGGAAATGATAAGCTGGGAGGCGCGCCACAAGGGGGTTTTAAATGGGGCGGGTTGCGTTCGTTTGTGCGGTGCTGGCGGTGCTTTCGCCATGCGCAGAAGCTGCGGAACACGTCTGGCGACTAGGCGTGCTCTCGCTCCCCGACCGTGGCGCTATCCGATCTGTCGCGCTGCCCTACTTGGCGGCCCGCGGCTTCGTCGAAGGCCGCAATCTAGTTGTTGATTTTCGCGTAGGCACCGAGGAGAAAATGCCAGCGATGGCGCAGGCCCTGGTTGGCGACAAACCCGATGTCATTATTGCCTCTTCCGATTGGTCGCTCGACGCTGCGCGCGCGGCAACGAGCACAATTCCGATTGTCGCCGCACCAATGGGCGCAGACCCAGTCCGCGCCGGTGTTGCCGAGAGTTGGGCGCATCCGGGCGGCAACGTCACGGGTGTTTGCCTGATCGCCCCGGAACTCGAGGTCAAGCGGCTGTCCCTGCTTCATGAGGCCTTGCCGTCAGTGCATCGAATTGCAGTGATCTCCGCTCATCGCAAGATCGTGGAAGCCGGCTTCGCGCCCTTGCGCAAGGCTGCTGCCCAAGCCGGACTGGAACTGGTCGAAATCTGGGTCGAGGGACCGAACGAGTATGCAGCCGCGTTTGATGCGATGCGCAGTTCTGACGTGGAAGCCCTCGTGATCGTGCCTACTCCGGAAATGCATCGCGACCTTGAAAAGCTCGGCGCGCTTGCGGTGAAAGCGGGATTGCCGACCATTGGAAGCTCCCGCGAGGCCGCTCAAGGAGGGCTTCTGATCGCCTATGGCCCCAGCATTGAAGAACTTGACCAACAGGCGGCAAGCTATGTGGAGCGCCTGTTCAAGGGCGCGCAAGCAGCCGACTTACCGTTTCAAGGTCCCACCCATCTCGACTTCGCCGTCAATATGAGGACAGCCAAGAAGCTTGGGCTCACCATCCCGCCGTCTTTTCTCGTGGGCGTCGATGAGGTGATCGAATGAAGTCTACTGTTGGCCCCTCGCGTCATGTGCTGCTTCTGCACAAATTCGGGCGCTATCGGGACCGAAGCGGAAATGGATAGGTAGCGAGCACTGCCCGGATCAATCGCAAATGACCCCAACCGGACATCAGCGGTCTCGGATGTCCACGATCTCTAGATCGGGAGGTCATTGCGCGTCTGATCGTCGGTCGCTGAGTACTGTGTGATTAGCCATGCCCTCAAGGAAGAGGCGCCGGTGACAGCCGACGCCCTTGAAGGTGAGCATATCCCAGATGCGCGGACCCGAAGGCGACCTTAAACTCGTAACCAGCGAGAGGCTGATCGCAGCTTACCAGGTCCTTGGTGGGACTTAGCACAAGCGGCACGCCCCCCAAGATGCGCAGCAACCCGCGCAACCACCGAACCCCCAGCCATTGAAGCCGATGTCGTCATCGAACCAGATGTCGAACCCGCAGCCGCCGCAACCGCAACCACGGAAGCCACGGCAACCACGGAAGCCACCGCAACCTCGGATGCCAACGAACCCGCCACCACCGCAACCTCGGATGCCAACACACCCACCACCACCGCAACCTCGGCCGCCAACAAACCCGCCGCCACCGCAACCTCGGATGCCGCCGCACCCCCCGCCACCATGGCCGCACCCGCAACCACCGCACCCGCGCGCTAGCTGCACGCCGCTGCCAAAGTTTTCTCTATCGAAGAGATGGAACGTGGCCAGACTGACGTCGGCCATTTCCTCTTCGCCAAGAAAGAAGCGTTGATTTGGCGAGGTATTGTAAGATTGCGGGATACCGGCAGCGGGCATCGTGGATGCGGATGCACTACCCGCCAGCGAAAGACCCAGTCCGGCGGCACCTAGCACCTTCACGGTGGCGGCTTTGGTTGTGCGTTTCTGCTTCGAAGCTTGCTTGACCCGTGGCATGGTCGCACCCTCCGTAAGTTCTTGTGAAAACGCTCTGCAAGAGTGCGCTCGGCGAAACCGGCGCGCAAGGGTTACCTGTGCCATAAAATGCGAAACATCTCATCGAGTCTCCATTCATCTTCATGAACCGAGATCGACACATAACCGATTTTGGTTGAGCAGAATCACACCATCTGCGCACACGCAGCAGCTCGGACCTGTATGTCCGATTCTGAGCCTTAGCGACTAGGCGCTTGTCTGCAGGTCAGGTGTCGGAGGTAGACCGGACGTAGCTGAGGTGCACCCAAATCGACGCGACCCTTAGCCGACGTGCGCGGCTATCCGCGTGTTATCATGCTGGCATGGACCATGAGGCGTGCCCAAGGGATCAAGGCGAAAAGATGAGGAGTTTGGCAATGCGTGATGGTTGGAGAATTAGTGGAGGAGCCTTTGTTATTTTTGTAGCGGGAGCTGTCGCGTCGCTGCCGGCTCTTTCCCAAGCCAAGCCCATATCCGCAGAAGTGGCGAGGAAGTGCAAAATCCTTCGGGCGAAGCAATTCCCTCCGCGTCAGATCGGCAATCCGGCTGCTGGTAGCGCCTATGGTTCGGGGCAAGACAAAAGAGAGTTTTTTAGGAGATGCGTCGAGAATGGTGGCAACATAGCTGTCGCTCCTCCTCTCCGATAGAATACAGCGAGCGCATTCGCATCAAACGTCGGCGCTGCTGGCCCATCGCGACATATTGCACCGCTACGCATCCTCGGTCGCTAACGGAGCATAGCGAAAATAGAAAGGCCGGCGTCTATTGCAGAGGGCGACGCTCGTGACCCACTGCGGACTTCAGCGGCCGGTGTGCGGCGGTGCGAAGCACAGCCCGCGCCAAGTAATATGTTATGCTGCGTGAAGTCGATGCAGCGGTCGGATATCCAACTATGAACACGCAGCAGCAGCCAACAGCCTCGATCTACGCCATCATCCTCAAGCTCTCGCCTGAGTTTACCGCGCAAATTGCGCGTCCCGGCGTAGGAGGTGCTGTGGCAAAGGCGGTCGGCGCAGGTCGTGTCCCGACAGTTCAGGAGCTTGTAAGCTTAGGGCAAACAGAAGATTTCGCGAGATTGTTTTCCGAACGGCTCGGATACCTAGTGAGGTTGCGCCAAGCTGGAGTCTTGCGTGCTGCCGGACCATTCGAGGGCCTGAAGGAAGGCATGTATCTCTGTAACGCGACGGACGAGCGCGAGGCTCGGCGCGTTTTAGAGGAAGACCCCTTATTCAAAGCGGGGTTCATTGAGAATGATTTCGCGATATACCGGTGGCTAGTTGCCACCAAGGAAATGTCGCTTATTGGCCCCTCGCGTCATTTGTTGCGTCTGCTCAATGCGATCGCTATCGGGACCGAAGCGGACATCGATCGGTAGCAAGCACTGCCTGGCTCAGTCGCGAATGACCCGGAGCGGTCATTAATTGCCCGTGGCTCCATCGCTGCCATGCATTTTGGTGAGCCGTCGCGCCAGGCTTGGCCCGACGCTTCGGCCCCTTTGATTTGCATCAAAATTTGCCCTTCGCAAGACTGTGATATTCATAAGGTCTCTCATAGAGGAGTCCACTCACATGAATCGCAAGAGCTTTCTTGTTGGTCTCCTG
>NZ_JBBIAR010000093.1:0-33060 GCF_054185165.1 Bradyrhizobium sp. UFLA05-109
CAGGCATACGAACAAACGCCCCCAATCGCTGCGACGGTCCACTCGTGATGGATGAACGGATACGACTATGTGAGCAGGTCGGTGTAAGGCCGCCTGACTTCCATGGAGCCCTTGCCCCAGACGTCCTGCGACACGCCCATCGCCTTCAGAAGCGTCAGGCCGACGCGCGACGCTGGGCTGTTGTCGCCCGCGACATGATAGCCTGTCTTCATCCGGCCGCTGGCGCCGCCGGCCAAAAAGATGGGAAGGCCATCAACAAGGTGGACCTTGGCGAAGCTCTGATCTGTGAAAGCAAGGACCAAACTGTGGTCGAGAATGGTGCCGTCTCCTTCGGGCACAGCGTCCAACTCTTTCAGGAGCATCGCGAACAGCTCCATATTGTCGACATTAAACTGCGCAACCCGCGGCTGATAGCCAAGGACCGGATCGATAGGCTCTTCGTGAGTGGTCAGGTGATACCCCAAGGGGTCGCCGGGGACGAAGAGCTCGGATTCGGGTTTCGAGATACTGAGGTTGAACACTCGGGTCTGGTCGGTGGCGAGCGCCAATGCTCCAAGCCGCGCCATGAACGGGGTTACATTGCGAACGTTGGGAAGGGCATTGTTGCACACCATCTCGGCGGGCGCGGAAGGAATGGCGACCCTGGCCTGGATTTCGGGTCGCTGCAGCTCCGCGGCCACCTGCAATTCAGCCTCGCGCACCGAAGTGAAATACTGGTCCATGCGGGCCCGATCGGCGGGACCGAGGTTCTGCATGAGGAGCTTGCGGTTGTCGGCGACCGCCGAAAGCACGCTTTGCTGGATCAGGATCTGGGAGTCCGGTTTCCAGTCCTCCTTGGACGGATCCTGGAAGCCCGGCCCGAACAGGCGCGTATAAAGCCAAAGCGGTGACGCCTCAGCCGGTAACGTGTTTGCCCCACCCAGACTTGACATGCTTTGCTTCGGATCGCCGGCGGCAGACGCAGAAATCGACTTGAAGCGAGTCCCAGGTGAAATGACGTCAGCGATCTGCTGGTCGATGGTCTTGGATTCGAACTCGTACATCTTCGTGGGGGAGATGCCGGTGACGGCCGCCGCGGCGCCGGACCAATGCGGATAGTTGGGATTGTCATCGAGTGGGACGTGCAACCCGCTGAACACATTCAACTTGCTGCGAAACACCTCCAGCGGCTTCAGCTGAGGGGTCATCTCATAGTTCTTGCCGCCCGTCTTGGGAATCCACAACTGCTTGGTCAGGCCCAGACCGTAGAAGAAGGTGTTGAAGCGGGTCGGAAGCGGCCGTCCTGCGGCGAGAGCCTTGCCGTTGTTGTCCAGGAAGCAATCAAGAAACGGCAGGCCCATGACGGCCAAAGCACCTTGGCATGTGCCGCGGAGCAGAAATCTGCGAGCAATCTTCATGGTTGGCTCCTATCTACCGGACCGCGCCGTGGGGCGGAGCTGTTGTTCCGGGGGAAGGCGCAGGCGCGCCGAAGTAATCCTTGTCCTCGACCATGCTTTTTAGCAGTGAACGCCAGCGAAAACCGGAATCCGCGAAGGCCTGGTACGCAGCTTTGAAGGCCGAGGCGGGGACATTTTCGCTGTTCACGCCACGGGAATAGGAATACACCTTGCGCGCGAGGCAGGCGGTGTATTTGGGATCGTCGTGCAGGAATTGGCCAAGCCCAGCGGCGCCAACAAAATGCTTGCCCTTTATCGAGGCCGAAAGATCAATCAACTCTCCATTCTCCATCGTGCGGCGCTGACCAACGGTGTCAAAGCCCTCAAGGGCTAGGCCGATAGGATCGCTGTGGCTGTGGCAGGATGCGCAAGTGCTGTTGGTGGCATGCGCCATCAAGCGCTCGCGCACTGTCTTTAAAGGGCCGCTGGTATCATTGACCACTGAGAAATCCACATTGGCCGGCGGCGTGGGCGTGGGCTCGCACAGGAAAATATCCATCACCGCCACGCCGCGCTTCGTGGGTGAACTCCGGCCTGGATGGGAGAACATGGCTAGCATGCTTGCCTGAGTAAGAACGCCGCTGCGGCCGGAATCGACCGGAAATTCATAGGGCATCCATTCGCCCTCGAATTGGAACGGCTGCTGATAGTTGGCTGCCAAGTTGCGGTTGAGAAAGGTTTTGCGCGTGGTCATCAGGTCGCGCATGTCGCCGTTGCTATGCAGTGTCAGATCAATGACGGTGCGCAGCGTCTCTTCCTTCGCAGAATCGGCAATGCCTGAACTCCACTTGGGATAAAGGATGCTATCCTTGGAGACAGTGTCGAAATTGTCGAGCTCCAGCATGTCATTGAAGAATGCGCGCATCCCGACGTCCAGACGCGGCGAAGACATCAAGCGGTCGACCTGCTTCTCAAGGCCGCCGGCTGTATTCAGCTCACCCTTCTCGGCCGCCTGCAGCAGTTCGGCGTCGGGTGTCGTGTCCCACATCAGGTAGCTAAGGCGCGTCGCCCGGCTGTAACCGTCCAGCGCCCACTGCTTGTTGCCGACTAGCCCTGCGGTTTCGATGCGGAATACGAAATCCGGCGCCTGCAGCAAGCTAGCCAAGCCATAGCGCAGCCCGGCATAGAAGTCGTTCTGCGACTTGGCGAGGCCGTGGCTCAGAACGACCGCGCCCTTGATCTTGTCTTGGCTCAAGGGGCGACGGTACAGGAGCCGGCCATAATGACTCAATATCTGGGTTGTGCAGGCATCATCTGGCTCTTTGGACGCCTTGGGCGCGCAAGACAGCTTGCCGCGGTATTTTTCCCCGGTCACCTGGACCGCAATGCCGTCCGCCATATCAACGAAAGATTCAAAGCCGACGGGTGTCACTGAGAGCACGGAGGTGCTGGCGGCCTGCAAGCCGCCAACCCGGAACGTGGGCTCAAATGAGCCGCGCACTTCGATCTCCTTGCCGAAAATATCGGCAATGGAGTTCCGATACTCCGCCTGAGTCAGGCGTCTCATGCTCACCACTTGGGCATTGGTGGCAGCCGCGGCTGACGCAATGCCGAGTGCGCCGGAGACCATTGCTGCCGCAACCAAGGACGCTCGAACCGCAAAAATGGATCTACATCCCCGGCGCGGCCGGAGTGCGTGGTATGTGTCGCGGCATGGCCATGCTTTCATCGATCAGGCGCTCTACCTGCCAAGGAATGGACGGACGACCCCGCTCGCCTGAACGCGGCGCATGTCCCGAGCGATGTTGGCTTTGCGACGAAGCCCAAGACTGCGCATCGAATGATCGCTCGCGCGCTCGCCGCAAAGGTGCCTCCTCGTTCGTAGCGGCGGACAGCGTGTATGGCACGGAAGAGATCGAAACCCTGCTGCGTAAGGCAAGTTATTTTCTGGGTGTCGCTTCCAATAATGTGTTCCGTTCTTGGGGCAAGCAGCAGGCTTCCGCCGGCGCCGCCTCCGCAATCGCGCGGAGGCTTTCCAAGAAGGCCTGGCGCCGCCTGTTGTCCGGCGAAGGGACCAAAGGTCCGCGCTGGCATGACTAGGCCTATCTTGAGTGGCAGATCTCGAAGCCAGTGAATACAACGACGACCTTGTCGGGGAATGGACGCGGGGTCTTCTGGTCCGTCGCAAGGTTGCCGACGCCAGCTTGACCTTCTTCTCCACATGGTGCCGCCCCTTCCTGCCAGCCTCGTAGACGAGGCCCATTCCTATGGATATCAGCCTCAAGGAGTTTCTAACTGACCTGAGCTCCGCCATCTCCTCCAAGAATTGGTAGAGTCCATCACTCGGTTGGACTGAGACCATTCTTTGGACCGCCGGAAACTGGAGTTTTCGAACTTGCTTTTCCTCCGACGCGGCACAGATTCACAGGTTCGAGCACTCGTTTCCGTCGGGAGATCTTTCGCCTGCACCGAATGGACCGAGTGAAGGTTTCCGTGGAGCAGTTCCTGCGCTGAGTTCTTGGCCCTCTACCTGCTCGCTAGTATCCGCTGATCGATACGGCGGCCTTTGAAACGTCGTTGACGGACCTCTTTCTTGATCCAGACGACGGGCTCGGCTCTGTCGTTGTATGCGTTGACGTAGGTATCGATGGGATCCTGCAGTTGCTTGAGGCTTGTGAAGGAGGTGCCGTTAAGTGACTGCGTCTGCAAGATTGAAAACCAAACCTCGACCTGATCGAGAGCAAGGACGCACTTGTCGGCGTGAAATGAAATTGCACGTTGGGGTGAGTTTTTCCGGTGGCGACTTCGAGCGCGTCAAATAATGTTGTCGTGCCATGCCGTTTGTAATCGTTGCTCTGGCCGGTCAAGGCGCGGCCATTGAGTAATTTCACCCTGCGCTCGCTCCAAAGTCTGGACCGAGGGCTTCTCGTCCCACGCACAGCACAATGGCCTTTGCGGGCGGGGCAACATAGAGGGCGACAACATCGGCGGCTTTGGCCGTAAAGTTCGGGTCACTGCTCTCACACCAGGACTTGCGAACCGCCAAGTCAATCTTGTGGTTGTGAGGAACCGCCAGACATATTGGACGTCAACATTGCCCAGCGCCTCGGCCAGCAAAGGGCCGGTCCAGCGCGCAAACCCTTCCGGGGGTGGCTTGTCCAACAGCTTCAGAATTCGCTTGTCGGTCGTCTTCGTATAGATCGGCTGCTTGCCAGGCTGCGGCTTGTCCTTCAAACCTTCAAGGCCATGGTCCGGCATAGCGATGCCGAAGGCTGACGATCCATGGCTGGACCTTAACTTCCTTGGTCCGGCCGCCGTCAAAAGAACTATCCGCGCCCGCGTCAACTGTGATCAAGGGCAAGCCGAATCCGATCTTCCGACACGGGCGAGCGCCAGCTGGCCACACAGGGCCGAGATTAGCGTGACCAATGCCGCGCCGGCGGCCGGCGAAATCAAAAGGCGACTTGGCAGGGCTGCGCACAAGGCTCCAAAAAGCATTTGACCACAACCATAAACGGCGGAGGCAGTGCCAACGCGTTGTTCGTCTGCGCTCAGTGCCTTCGACAAGGTGAATGGGTTTATCAGCCCAGCACTAAAGGCGAACAACACCGAAGGAACCAAGATCGTCAGGGTGCTTACGAGACCAAAGAACGTCACCAGTAACAACATGAACGCGGAGACTATGGCCAGGCCATTCGTCCTCCGCGCCACTTGAAGCAAAGTGGTCGCGACTGAGAGATGTTGAGCAGAAATAGCGCCCGCAGCATGAGACAACATCAATAGCCCATAGAATACGCCGGCGATCGTCGCAGACCACTGAAGCGTCTCGACAAACATGCCCGTCCAGGCGCCGACGATCGCATACATGCTCGCGGTCGTGGCAATTCCAGCGATTGAAAAGCCCAAGAACTCCCCTGAAATCCGGCCAAAGAATACTATTCGCTTCGCTTTGGGATAGTGCCCTTGCTTGGCATCCCCACAGGGATTTGTCTCAGCAACACGTGAGATTGTGTATGCCAATAAGCAAGCTGAAAGCCCACAAAGAAACAGAAAGTTCGCTCGCCACCCGCCCAAGTGGGCAATCAGAAGGCCGACGAGCGGAGAGGCGACGGGCATAGACGAGACGACAACGCTGAGGATTGCAAGCCGCCGCGAGGTATCCAGAGCGCCAAATCCATCTCTGGCCATGGCCCGCGCCAAAACGACACCGGCGGATGCTCCGCATCCTTGGATAAATCGTGCCGCACAGAGCTGAAGTAGATCACTCGCCAGGATCGCTGCCCCGGTTGACACGGAGTAGATGAGTAGTCCGAACAGCAGAATGGGGCGGCGCCCCATGCTATCCGACAAAGCTCCGAGAAAGAGCTGGCCGCCGGCTAGTCCAACCAGGTACAAGCTCAGGACAATCTGTACTTCAGCCGCGTGCACATGGAGATCGTCGGCTATCATCGGCAAGACGGGAACGATGATGTGGGTGGAGAGCGGCCCAAGACCTCCAAGAAGCCCGAGCACCGGGATTGAGACAATCGGTCGTTTGTTTGCAGGCGCCATACGACAACGTGGCCTTTTGGTATGAGGTGGGCGCAACATTTGTCGGGCACGCATCAGGTAAACGAGCCTCGCTCTCCAGCAAAATGCCTGACTTTGAAACTCTCCAGCACAACGCGGCGGACGCAAACCACCGTGATGGTCGGGCGATGTGGCCGTCGCTGCATTTGGCAAACATTTTTGCGTCCCATCATCTCGAACGTTCGTGACGCTTCTACACTTCATGTCATACGGTAACAGCAATCGTTCGAGGTGGATGCGTTCGCGTGCGCATGTCAAACATCCTTAGTTCTATGGTTCGATCCGACTATGTAGCGGCCGCTCGATTAGCAAGATGACCTGCATAAACGTGCGACAGATCAGGAGGATGCCGCAGACCCAGCTTCTCACGCAAAGTGCCCGCGCGGATGGCAGAAGGGAGCAGGCCGCGACGTTGCAGTTCCGGGATCACTAACTCCTTAAACTCGTTTATGGAGCCCGGCAGCAACGGCGGCATCACATTAAAACCGTCTGCAGCTCGCGCGCTGATCCACTCTTCGATACAATCGGCAATCGTTGTAGCGGTGCCCACGACTTGCAGATGACCTCGAGCGCCAGCGAATCGCTTGATCATCTGTCCGATTGTTAGAGATTCGCGACTGGCGCTGTCGACGAGCAGCTTCTGCCTGCTCTTGCTTGAATTCGTCTCATTGATAACTGACGGGAGCCGGTCGTCGAGAGTAAGCCCAGACAGATCGACGCCACCGAGAATGCGGCTAATGAAAGGAATGCCCACTTCCGGATGCAGCAAAGATTGCAAGCTTTCAAAGCGATCCTCGGCTTCGCGCTGGGTTCGCCCAACTACTGGAAATATACCGGGCATGATAATGAGCTCGTCTTCGCTGCGATCATAGCGCTGGAGCCGCGCCTTCAGGTTTGCATAGAACTCTCTCGCGCCCGCGAGATTCTGCTGGGCGGTAAACACCACCTCGGCCGATGCGGCCGCCAGATCCTGACCGTCTTCTGAAGATCCAGCTTGAACAATTACCGGATGACCCTGTGGGGATCTGGGAATGCTCAAAGGGCCACGGACGGAGAAGAGTTCCCCTCGATGCCCAAGCACATGCATCTTACTCGGATCAAAATAGATTCCTGATTCCTTGTCGCGGACGAAGGCATCGTCGTCCCAGCTATCCCATAGGCCCTTGACAACCGAGACGAACTCCCGAGCACGACGATATCTGGTCTCATGGGGCGGAAGATCGTCATTGGATAAATTCAGCGCCTCGAATTTGCTCGCCGAGGTAACGACATTCCATCCAGCGCGTCCATTGCTTAGATGATCGAGCGAGGCAAATCTGCGTGCGACTTGATAGGGATCATTATAGGACGTGGAAGCAGTTGCCACCAGGCCGATAGCCTTTGTGAACGGCGCTAGAGCTGAAAGAAGAACAATCGGATCATAACATTCCGTTCGCGCGCTGCGGCTGATCATTGGGACATTGTCTGAAGTGATGCCGAGACTGTCAGCAAGGAAGACGAGGTCGAAGAAGTTACGGTCCGCGGCCGTCACGATGTCCAGATAGCGCTTGAACGCCATCCCCTGGCCCGACATTGCGTCCGGATGACGCCAGGCGGCCTCGTGGACACCGTCAACTAGCAGGAACAGACCTAACTTGATGTGGCGTGTTTGCTTGGGCATCATGGTCGTCCTCATGCTCGGTAGGGACTCTGCTAGAGGGTGCTGAACTGTCGCGCCGGCTCTTTAGCTTTTAGACACTTTGTAAGTCCAAGCTCTTGTCCGCCAGGCCGTCCTTAATGATTGAACCCTGCCGACCCGAGCGCGAATTTCTTCCAGAAGAGCTACCCATGCCGTTCGTCCAATTTGGCTCGGAACGTAGTGAGCCGATCGCCAAGTCGCCATGAAGGTCTCCGGTGACAATTCGTGCCAATCCAGGCGATCGCAATATATGAAGGGCTTAAAGTACGACGAGTTATTGATAGGCTCGATGGCCTTCTCGGCGTTTGTAAACGTCTGAGAGATTGCAGATGAAGACGCGCGCACGAGCTCATCGATAGAACGCTGAAAGGTATCGACCACGAAATCTCTGGGGTTCCAGAGCACGGTAAGAAAGCCGCCCCGTCGAAGGACGCGGTTACATTCCTTGAGCGTCCGTTGGGGTTCGACGAATTGAAACGCGTTTCCTATTAAGATCCAGCTCGCGCTCTCGTCATCCAACCCAGTTTCTTCAGCCGCCCCGGTGCGCCATTCAAACAAGTCGTCTCCGCGACCAAGACGCCGCGCCTCGGCGTGCATCACAGCCTCTGGCTCGATAGCCCATCCTTCAAGGTCCAGCGATACCAGCGTCGCTGTCAAATTCCCGGTTCCTGCGCCCAAATCAACCACGTTCCGCCGGTTCTTTTCTATCTGGAGACCTGAAGATAATGTTTTCAGAAGTTCTGGAGAGTGCGGCGGGCGCTGGCTGTAGTCGCGAGCGCTCGTCGTGAAATCACCCCACTGGATCGCACTATCCATCGTCAAGCCCTCCGGCTGCGTCGCTGTTTTGAGCTGGTTTCTTCCCGATCACCGCGCTTCAGCTCATATAGCCCGACAAGGCCGGAGATGTGATGCGGTACGCGGGTAATAACCAGTGCAAACCCGAGTTTTATGTAGAAGCCGCTGACGCGCTCTTGTGCATAAAGCCAGACTGAGACTTCACTGTCCGTGATCAGATTGCATACGCTTTCGACCAGTTGGCGCCCAAGTCCCGTTCCGCGCAACTCGCTGACAACTGCGACCCCTCGAATCCGCCACGCGGCAGTGCTGTCCAATGGGGGAGGCGCCGGCTCTCTAACAGCCGACGCAACCCCAAGGAATCGATCTTGCGATCCCGCAGCCACGTGAATGCTGTCTGCTAGAAGATCGCCGGGCGAAATCGTGTCCCTGGGGTGTCTTTTCGGTCGAAGTTCTGATGCTCGCAGCGGGATAACGGCTGCAAGTGGAACGCGCATCATTGATATTGTGTGCATATCCACTCCTTAGCCGTGTGCCTTCAGAGGCACGGCATCGGCTGGACCCTGCCTCGTCTTGTGGATCTCTCGGCCTAGGATTTTGTCCAGTATTGAGAGCCCAACGACGAGGTCGTTGGTGGTCGGCGGCGCCGTCAGCGACACGCGGACCGCGTTTGGAATTCTAGAGTCGTTGACAGCGAACACTTTTGCAGGACGTATGAGAATGCCGCACGTCTTTGCGGCGTCCACAAGCGTCTGCTGCTCGATACAGTCCGGCAACGGCATCCAAATGTGGAGGGAGCCGGACTTCGTCACGTACTCGGCAGCCGTCAAGATCTCGGATGCGATCGCATGACGTTCGCGAATCTCGGTCCTTACGGCACCGATGATTTTCTGCGCAAGACCGGCGCGTATCCAGTGGTTTATTGTGAGAGCGGATAGAGCGTTTGGAAACCACCAGGATAATCTCTGTACCGGCGACACCAGTTCCCGCGCGCGTGTAGCGCTAGGCGCGAGTAGATAGGCAAATCGCAAACCCATCGCAAAGCACTTCGAGACGCTCATGCAATACCACGTAATGTCCGGCGCAAATGCGGCTATGGGGGGCGGGGCATCGGGATGCAGAAAGCCTAGTACGTCGTCCTCAATAACCGTAATCCCAAGTCTCCTGCACGTCTCCGCGAGGCGGACTCTCCGGGCCCTTCCCATTACCGCAGTCGTTGGATTGTGGACCGTAGGATTGCAAAACAACACTCGCTGGCCCGATCTTCCGAGACAGCCATCCTCAAGGGCTTCGGGAATTATTCCCTCTTGATCAACCGGTAGACCGACCAGCCTCAACCCAGCGCGTGTCGCGAGTTGCCTCAATACGGCATAAGTAACTGATTCGGTGTACAGGGTTGCTCCCGGCTCGATCATCCCAAATACTAGGTTCAGCGCGCTCTGCGTGCCATTTGTCACAACAATCCGTTCGGGGTCGAGTTCTTCGCCAAAACGGCCACGAAGCCAGCGCGATCCGGCTTCAACGTCTTCCTTTGCTCCGCCCGGACGGTTGCGGCGGATATTCACTGCGGTCGTATCCGAGTGACAAATCTCCTGAAACGCCTGTTCGAGCGCTTCGCGGATAATGTGCGGTGCGGGCGGTAGGGCGGTGGTCAGGTCGATCGAAAACTTCAGGCTAGAGTCAGGCATCCATTCCTCCAAACAGTTATCTTGGCAGCAATTCGTCTATGTTCTCGTTGCCAATATGATGGATGCCCCAACGCAGAACGCGGTTATGACGAAATACATGACGCCAGCCGTCTTGGGCACTCGGAGGGGCGCAACATGCAAGACAGCAAGAACGACGAGGACGAACGCAAACAGGTTCGGAAAGATCGCCTCTGGAATATCCGGGCGGAACAAGAACATCATCGCCGTTACCGGTACCACGTAGGTGGTTGGCACTCCGATGAACCGGCCGCCTGGAGATCCGAACACATTGAAGTAGCTTAACCGCAAGGCGCTGGCTACAAGGAGAATCGCTCCCGCAGCAACTGAGATCGTTGAGCCATGGCCGATGATGATTGACGTTACTGCGGGAAAGGCCCCGGCACTCACCAAGTCGGCGAGAGAATCCAGATTCTTGCCGACCTGCCCTGTCTCAATCCGGCGGCCTTGCATCCGGCGCGCCACGACGCCGTCGAGGTGATCAGCCAGCAACGCCCAGAGCACGATGGCTACGCCGATCTCTGGCAGACCCGCGATCGTAACGTTGATACCGATGGCCGAGAGCACGAGACCGACTGCAGTCACGGCGTTGGCCGGATCGAGAAGCTGCCGGATCATTGGAGCCCCACGCGACAAGCAATCTGATGCCAAAACATCGGGGCTGAGGAACGGCGGTGATGCGGTAGCGAAGTCGCATCATCGGCGCGCACCTCCTCCGTATCCGTTGATCTTTCGGCGGACACCGTCACAGCGCGCGGCGTGGCATGTCCGAATTGACTGCTCATGATCACTTTGACGTCGTTACAGGGCCATTCAGTCTGCCAGTAGGACGCGGCCTCTGACTGCGGAAAATTCGCTCGGCTATGCGAAGGTCTGCCGCGCTGTCGATCTCAAACCATTTCAGGTCATCGCAGATCGCTGCCCTAATCCTCAGCTTACCGTCAGCGATTAAGCCGGCAAGAACCTGTTCGACATAGGCCGTGCCGCCCCCGGAGGCGAAAAGGGCATCTAACCGCGAAACGAGATGATCCTTCAGCGTGTCCCCGCCGAAGCGGAAGAGGTTGATGGTCTTGTAGAGTGGGTCCTTTGATAGGTCCGCACTGCTTTGGTTCAAACGGAATTCCCGCACGTAGTCGTCCTCAGATAGGGTCACGGCCGAGCCGGTCATCATTTCATCGAAGACGTCGACCGCTGCGATATCGCCTTCATGATCGAGCAGGCGAGACAGCGCAGAACTTTCGAAAATGACATCACCTTCCAACAGGAATATGTCGCCATTCATTAAGGTGTCGCGCGCGAGCCAGAGCGAATACGCGCTGCCGGTGTTTTCGAATTCCGAAGATTCGACGTAGGTTATTTTCATGCTGCCGTATGCGTCGCCGCAGGATGCCGTGATGTCGTCCTTTCGATAACCGACGACAATGGTCGTTTCGGAAACGCCGAGAGCAGCGAGATTGCCGAGCGCGTTGTGCAAAATCGGCGTACCATGTACTTCGATTAGTGGCTTTGGCCGTGTCTCGGTTAGAGGTCGCAGGCGTGAGCCGAGTCCCGCTGCAAGAATGACGGCTTGGCTTGGAGTGTCTGGCATGATGTTGGCCGTCTTCGATTGCAGGCAGCGGGGCGGAACCGATCATTCAGTTCCAAGTGTTCAGAGTTGCGGTCAGTCGTTGCAAGCCTTTGTCGAGCAATTCGAGATTGATGCCGTAGGAGAGTCGAATCCCGGCAGGGTCGCCAAAGGCGGTGCCGGAAACAGTTGCGACCCCCGCATCCGTCAGCAAGGCATTAACAACGTCATCGGCATTGATTTCGCGACCATCGCGCTTGGCGCGCCGCAGCAATTCGGTAAGATCAAGATAGAAGTAAAATCCACCTTGCGCAGCGGGCGAGGGCACCGATTTCAGCTCTGAAAGAATCGACAGGCCGCGCGCTCGTGCGTTCGCGACGTGGTTCTGTAACTGCAGTTGGAACGAGGGATCACCGCGCTCCAGGTAATGGAGCAACGCATGCTGTGCAATGACATTGGGATTGGACGTTGTATGGCTTTGTAGCGCCTTAGCCGCACTGATGACCACCTTGGGGCCGGCGAGATAACCAATCCGCCAGCCGGTAAGGGCCAACGACTTGGAAAACGAATTGATAATCAATGTGCGATCGCGTGCCTGGGGGACGACAGAAACGACCGGATGATGGGTATGTGGGGCATGGGCGAAAGCTCCGTAGCATTCATCGAAAATGATCCAAAGATCCCGGTCCATGGCGATTTCGGCAATGCCAGCAAGAATGTCGCGGTCGTAGATAGCGCCGGTCGGATTATTCGGCGTGTTGACTACGATCGCCTTTGTCTTTGACGTAATGGCCGCCACGAGGTCCGTAAGCCTCGGGACATAGTTGTTATGTCTGGTCTCGATAAAGACCGGCTTGCCGCCGGCAACGACAATCTGGGCCGGGAACGTAGTCCAGTAGGGGGCGGGGATGAGGACTTCGTCCCCGGGATTCAGAAGAGCCATAGCCGCATTGAAGAGCGCTTGTTTGGCGCCACTCGTCACCGCGATCTCGTCAGCCGACCAGGGTTGCGTGGTTTCGGCGGAAATCTTGTAAGCTAGGGCATGGCGCAACTCCATCAGACCGATCGTGTCAGTGTAGCGGTTGAGGTTGCGGCTGATCGCGGCGATTGCACCCTCGCGCACCGATGGTGCTACATCGGCCCAGATCTCTCCGGCAGTTAAATCGATAATTTCCTTGCCCTTCGCGGCAACTGCCTTGGCAGTGGCCCTCGCCGCGGCGGTGCCCGACGGTTTGAGCAAGGCTGTCCGTTGCGCCAACATGCCGTTTCCTTCGATCCAAAATGCCGCTGGTTGCCGCGGTGGCGTAGAGTCTGCCGGGAAGTTTGTCGAAAAGTGACCTCAAACGAAGGAGTTATGTTCCGCGTCGGTCGTTCTCCGAGATGGAGCCAACGGGTGGAAATGCGCAGAGCGACCATCTAAGAGGTGCCATATCTCCAATGTCGGAAGAGCAAAAAAACGAGTCGTACAAGGGGAACCGTGGCGATCGGGCAGTCGGTTGCATGGCAGCATTCTCTAACGAGTCTGTTGTTCTGTGCATGAGAAACAACTTCCGTAGGTCATAGGGGAGTCAGATATCGCGCTTCCGCACGAGCGAGTTCGTCATACCCCAACAACGCGAAGATCTCGTCGAGGGTCGCGATACGCGGCTCAACGCCGGCAATGCTTTCCTCGGTCATGATGTCATCGCAGACTTTCTGCATTGCTGCCGTTGCTGCTCGCATGGAGTGGTTCGCCCAGATCACCGTCGAGACATCGGCATCGCGATACGCTGAGACCGGTGTTCGGAAATATTTGGTAGGAACGATGACGACCGGCAGTCGGTTCTGCCAGGCGCTCACAAACGAAAGGATCTCGTCCGCGCTGCTCTGTCGTGAGTGGATGAGAATCGCATCGGCTCCCGCGTCAGCGTAAGCGTGAGCGCGCAAAAGTGCTTCATCCATTCCATAGCCGCCGATCAGGGCTTCGGTCCGAGCAACGAGGACCAGCTCGTCCGCAACCGTATCCTTCACGGCCCGCAGACGGCCGGAGAATTCATTGATATCGGCGAGGAGATGCCTCTCGCCAACAAATGAGTTTGTCTTTGGAAAACAGCTGTCCTCGAGTGCGATGCCGGCTGCGCCACGCTGACGGAGCTTGCGTGCCAAGAGGCGTGCATTATTGAAGTTCCCAAAGCCGCCATCGCCGTCAACGAGCACAGGAAGCTCGGCCGAGTCCACGATGCGCTCGACAACGTCGACGAACTGGCTCCATGAAGCTTCGTTGGCATCGCGGTAGCCGAGAGAGGTGGCAATCGACAGGCCCGACGCCCAAAGACCTTCGAATCCTGCACGCTTGGCGATCGCGGCGGAGAGTCCGTCATGCGCTTCCATGAGGAACGAGAGCTCGCTATTGCAGCAGACCAGAGCGCGCAGCATTTCTACGGACGACGAAACAGCCGACCGGCTAGGTCTGTTATCGAATACATACTGTGGTTGATGTTGCATGCCGAATTCCTTGCAGGTCACGTTGGACCTACCGACGTTCATCAAACGACAGGTGACACGCTTCTGTCATGTAGATCAATTGCTAGCGTTGGTAGTTGACTGAGGCGCAAAAATGTTATGTCGCGGTCGAATTTGATGCATGGCGTCGCGAGTGCCGTCCTGACAATCATGAAGCGTGCGATCGTTGGGAGCAGAACTGAAAAACATACGTTCGATCGGTGTCCATTTGCCCGCCGATTCTGTCATCGCTGCTTCAATGTCCGATCGTGACAGTCTTCTCTGTTGGAGCCTCGGGCGGGGCGCTAAGCCCTTAGGTTCCTCACATTGTAGGACCTTTCGGGTTGGTCGAGCCGTTCGAATGGTCGAATTAACGCATGGGGCTCTCGCCGTTGACTCGGATCACGGTGCCACCTCAACATGCACAATAGTTGCCGTGAATCAGTGTTTCAGGAGCAAACCTGGAGCTAGGGATTTCTCTACGGATCTCTCAGCAACTCCCCTGAGCAAGCACCGGTGAGGTCGAGCTCATCTTCGATGACGACTGTCGAAGTTGCGACAGGCTGTCGGGTCGACACGAGCAGATGTTCTTACAAATCAAGCACCCACAATTGGCACGAGCCTTGAAAGGTGGATGTTATCCAGCATCGCCACCATAACGAGTCGGAGTGATGGCATACAAGATTGACGCTTCTCAGTTCACTGGAAGCGGCGGATATGAATTCGACCGCTCTAACGCCGCTACGCGCTTCGATGCGTGTCCGCGCACGAGTTTTTCAACGTGACCGGACACACGGGCATAGCGGCTCGTGGAGCCACCGACGCGCGCGCTCTCTACGGCGCCGCGGCCGTGCCGGGCGCCGTGCCTGCCGGTGCTGACGTCCGTGATGCCGCCGACTTTGAGCAGCTCGGTGCCGAGGTGCGGCGTATGGATGCCGACGGGCCAGCCGCGGTTGATTGGCGAAAGGTCAGTACGCTGTCGCTTCATATCTTGGCGAACCAGTCAAAAGACATTCTGATTGCCTGTTGGGCTGTCTATGGTCTCTTTCGCCTCGAGGGATATCAGGGTCTTGCCGTCGGATTAACAATCTTGCGCGGCATGGTGGACGCACATTGGAAAGGACTCTATCCCCCGATCAAGCGAGAACGTGCACGGGTTGGAGCGGTCGATTGGCTCGTCGGTCGCCTTGGGCCGGCGGTGGCTGAAAATTCGGCGACTGAAGCCGATTATCCTGCGGTGCTTGCCGCCTATGAAGCGCTTGATGATCTCGATCGCCAGTTTGGCGAGAAATTGGTCAACGAGCACGTTGCCTTGGGTGAGCTTTTCCGGGTGCTGAAGCCGCATTACGAGGAAGCCAAATGCGCGGCCGCCGAGGCAGCGGATCGCGTGGCTGAGGCGGCCGGTGTCGAAGAGACCTCGGCCGCGCCAGTGGAGGCTGTGCCGTCGGCTGGGGGGGCTCAACAGGCGGCCGCAGATCTGGCTTTAGAGGCCGGCGTCGATGACTGGGCGGACTTTGCGGAGCGTTTGCCGGATATGCTCCGGCAGGCAGCTGCCGCCATGCGCGTCGCCTCGCCGGCAAACCCGAAGTCCTATCTCCTCAATCGCGTCGGCTCGTGGATGCGTTTCGACGCGCTCCCGCCCGATTCGGGGGGCCGCACCGAGGTATTTCCGCCCGCCGATAGCATCGTCGCGTTAGAAGCAAAAGTGGTGGCCGGTCAGCAGGCCGATGTCGTGAATTTGGCCGAAGAGGTCGCCTGGACGGGACCGTTCTGGCTCGACGCTCACCGGCATGCTGCCGAGGCGCTGGAGCAAATGGGGTCGTCATTTGAAACGGCGGCCACGGTGGTACGCGGAGCGGTGACCATGCTGGTTACACGCTATCCGCGGATCTTGCAGTTTCATTTCAACAACGGCAGGCCGTTTGCAGATGACGAAACGCGTGCCTGGGCCGCCGCGGTGATAGACGTGACCACGAGCCCTGATCTCGTGGAGGAAGCGGTCGCGGACGCATACAAGCTCATCGGCGGCGGGCAGCCGCAAGCGGCGCTGGAGAGGCTGTCGCGTGCGCTGGATGGCGCGACCGGCGAACGTGCGCGTTTCGTCGGCCAGCTTGCGCAAGCACGTTTCTGCGTCGAGAACGGATTCGTCACGACCGCCGTGCCGCTGCTCGAGCACATTGAAGGGGTTGTCGCTAAGCGCGACCTGGAAAGTTGGGAGCCGGCGCTTGCGCTTGAGGCTGCCGAACTGCGCTTCCGCGCAATGACCCATTCCGAGTCGCAACAGATGATCGACGAGCCTCGCCGTCGCCTCGCGCTGGAACAGATCCGAACCCGAGCGGCACGGATCGACATCGCGCGGGCGAGCCGCCTAGGTCACGGCTGAGTTCGTCAGAGCCAAAGGATTAATGGGAGCTCGTATGGCACAGGAAAGCTCGGTCGCTCCGAAGGAGCGCGTTAATATCCGCTTCAAGCCGGCAACCGGCAATCTCAAGGAAGATGTCGAGCTGCCGCTCAAGCTGATGGTTTTGGGCGACTTCACCGGGCGGGTCGATGACTGTCCCATTGAGAACCGAGAACTCGTCGATATCAACAAGGACAACTTCAACGAGATTGTCAAAGGTAAGGAACTAAGCCTAGACATCTTGGCTGAGAACAAGCTCGACGAATCGCCTGAGGCCGGCAAGCTGTCGGTAACGCTGAAGTTTGAGAGCCTGAAGGATTTCGAGCCAGAGCGTGTCGCGCAACAAATCTCAGAAGTTCGCGCGTTGACCGAATTACGCGCAGCTCTGATCGCTCTGAAAAGCCCGCTTGGCAACGTGCCTAACTTCCGCAAAGCCATCCAGAATCTGCTGGAAGACGACGGCGCTAGGCCGCGGCTACTTGGCGAGCTCACCAGCAAGCCGGAGTAAGCAGCATGAGCGACGGTGCCATGAGTAATGCAAGCGCACAGCAAACCGCCGAAGTCACCACTCCGACCACTGAGCTTTCGCTGCTTGATCAGGTTCTCGTCGAAACCAAAATCACACCACGCGACGAGGGGTACGAACTCGCTCGCCGGGGTGTCGCGGCTTTCGTTGCCGAGCTGATTAAACCGGGCCGGGCCGATGGGAAGGTCAACAATTCGCTCATCGACCAGATGATCGCGGAGATCGATCGCAAGATCTCGGCTCAGCTCGACGCTGTTCTGCATGCCGATGAGTTCCAAAAGCTCGAGGCGGCATGGCGCGGCCTCAAGTTCTTGGTCGACCGAACCGACTTCCGTCAGAACATTAAGTTAGAACTTCTTAGCGTCAGCAAGGACGAACTGCTCACCGACTTCGAAGACAGCCCGGAGATCGTAAAGTCCGGTCTGTACAAGCTCGTCTACACAGCCGAGTTTGGCCAATTTGGCGGCCAGCCCGTCGCAGCCATGATATCAGCCTATGAATTTGGCAACTTGAGTCAGGACGTCAAGCTCATGCGGTACATGAGCGCTTTGGGTGCTATGTCGCATTCGCCTGTCATTGCCTCAGCCGGGCCTGAGATGTTCGGCATCGAAAGACATGAGGAGATTGCGAATCTCAAGGACCTGCAATCGATCTTCGAGGGACCGAAATATGCCAAATGGAATTCGTTCCGCGAAAGCGAGGACGCTCGCTATTTCGGCTTGACGCTACCGCGCTTCCTGCTGCGCTTGCCCTATGGACCTGAGACGGTTCCAGTAAAGAGTTTCAATTACCAGGAAGCTTCGGATGGCGAGACAGACAACTATCTGTGGGCTAACGGCGCCTTTGCTTTTGCAACCCGCCTGACCGAAAGCTTCGCCAAGTACCGCTGGTGTCCAAACATCATCGGCCCCCAGTCAGGTGGGGCGGTGGAGGACCTCAATCTGCATACCTATGAGTCGATGGGGCAGTTGCAAGGTAAAATACCCACGGAGGTGCTTATCTCGGACCGGCGCGAGTTCGAGCTCGCCGAACAGGGCTTCATTGCCCTGACCATGCGCAAGGGCTCGGACAACGCAGCTTTCTTCTCGGCCAATTCCGTGCAGAAGCCGAAGTATTTCGGCAATACCCAGGAAGGGAAGACAGCCGAGCTCAACTACAAACTTGGTACCCAACTTCCCTATATGTTCATAATCAGCCGGTTCGCACACTATATCAAGGTGCTGCAGCGTGAAAACATCGGCTCGTGGAAGAGCAGGGAAGAGCTGCAGAGCGAGCTCAACAACTGGATCCGCCAGTATGTTTCCGATCAACAGAATCCGTCGGCAGATGTCCGCTCGCGCCGTCCCTTGCGTAAGGCGGAGATCGACGTTGAAGATGTCGAAGGTGAACCGGGCTGGTATCGCGTCGGCATATCCGTCGTCCCGCACCTGAAGTACATGGGCGCGGATTTTGCTTTGACGCTAAAGGGTAGGCTCGACAAGCAATAAAGGCGTGGGCACGGGATGTTCGACCGCAGTCTGATTGAGCGCTTGGAAGAAGCTGCCGTGACCTTAGTTCCGTCACAGAACCATTTTTCGTTCGCCCGGCTCCAAGCGAGTATCCTAGAAAACCTGCGCCGGATCTTGAACTCGCGCCAGGGCTGTTGCGAGACGCGGCCCGACTATGGCATGCCCGATCTAAACGATGCGATCGGGCAGGGCATCGATGCGGTTCGCGCGGTCGCTCGCATGCTCAAGCAGGAGATCGAGACGTTCGAACCCCGATTGGGGAATGTTTCGATCCGCTTCCATGTCGATCCCGGCAAGCCGTTACAGCTGACGTTCCACGTAACCGCAATGGTGAACTTTAACGACCAGGTCCAGCGTGTCTCGTTCGACACGATCTTGAGCGACGACAGGCGCGTCCTCTTGAGGGACTGAAGCGGTGGCCCTCAACCCATATTACGAAGATGAACTGTCCTATTTGCGCGAGCTTGGCCGCGATTTCGCCCAGGCTAGTCCCGAGCTCGCTCCCTTTCTCGGGCGGAATGCGACCGATCCGGACGTAGAGCGGCTCTTGGAAGGCTTCGCCTTCCTCGTGGCGCGGCTACGTCAGAAGCTCGACGACGAGTTCCCAGAACTCGTCCATGACCTGTTGCGGATGGTATGGCCACAATATCTCCAACCGCTGCCGCCCATCACGACGCTGACGTTTGCCGTGAAGCCATCGGCGAGTGTTGGGAGCGTGAACGTTCCTGCTGGCACAAGCGTGCGTTCGCGTCCGATTGAGGGAACTAGTTGCGCGTTTGTCACCTGCTACCCAATTGACGTGCTGCCACTGGAGATCAATGACGTCGAGCTTGAGAACCGGACGAGTTCGGCTCGCCTTACCCTAACTATCAAGGCAACCGGTCGGCAAAACCTGTCATGTCTTCGGAAAGGCCGGCTGCGGCTCTTCTTTTCGACTGAGCGCGAGCCGCAAGTGGGTCGCTCTCTATTGACCTGGCTGTGCCGTCACGTCACGGGCGCGACGCTCACCGTGGGGGATCAACAGGTCGTCGCCATCATTGGGCCAACACAAATCGCGCCAGTCGGTTTTGGCGATGACGAGGCGGTTTTGCCTTGGCCATCGAACGCCTTCTCAGGATTCCGGATCATTCAGGAATATCTGACTTATCCCTCCAAATTCCTCTACGTCGAATTGTTCGGTCTCGAGCCGGTCGCGACCGAGACGGAGAGCGAGTGCAAGCTAAGTATCGAATTTCATCGTCCGTTCCCCGCGCAATTGCGCTTAAGCAAGGATCAGATTCGCTTGAACTGCACGCCAGCCATCAATGTCTTCGCTCATGAGGCGTCACCGATCCGCATCGAGCGTAAGAAAACCGAATACCGCGTGCTTTCCTCGGGGGGACCGAATTTCAGCATCCGTTCTGTCGATCGCGTGACCGGCCACATGCAAGGACATCCCGAACGCATTGAGTTCGAGCCATTCGGTCTATTGCGCCACGATCTGCCCGGGGCCGGTCGCAGCCGGGCTTATTTTCGTGAGCGCATTCGCCCCGCAGTGATCGGCCGGGGCATCGATCACTATGTGAGTTTCGTTGATCGGCTCGACATCACCCAACATCCACCGATCGATGTCGTCTCGCTTCGATTGACCTGTTCCAACGGACCCATCGCCGAGCGGCTGCCGGTTGGTGCGGTGGATCAGCCTTCCTCCGATACGCCTCGCTCGGTGACCTTCTCCAATATTACCGCCGTCGTCGCAGAGGTGCCACCACCGATCAATGACGGCCTATTGCGCCGCCTGACGGCTAATCTGGCGCGCAATTACGGACCCATGGTCAATATCGATGCGCTGCGGACTGTTATTTCCAGCTACGATTTCCGTGCGGTGTACGATATTCAGGCGCGCCGTCGCCTGGAGCTGTTACTCGAAGGCCTCGACCGCTTCGTGACCACCGATACCGATCATGTGGTGCGCGGCGCCCCGATCCGAATGCGCAACATCGAACTCTCCGTGGCCGACAGCAAGATCGGCAGCGAGGGCGAATTATTCCTGCTGGGCTCGGTACTCGACGCCTTCCTCGCCACCTTCGCCGGCATCAACATGCTGCACCGGTTTTCGGTCCGCGGCACGGAAAGCAATGCGCACTACACATGGCCAGCGAGAAGCGGAAAGATCACGCCGTTCTGACGGCGCCCGACGATGTCAAGGAGCTCGCGGCTTACGGATTTTTCTCTCTTGCAGCCCTTCTTGAACGGCGCTTCAGCGATGCTCCCCCAATCGGATCCACCGATGATCCCGCGCGCGAGGTGGTGCGCTTCCGCGCGGCGCCCATGCTCGGCTTTCCCGCAGACGAGATCGCGGAGATCAGGCAAGTCAACGCCGGCGAGCGGCTGGAAGTGTTCGTCAATTTCCTGGGGCTCCACGGCCCATCGTCGCCGCTGCCCCCTTCTTACACCGAACGTGTCATGCACGGGGACGCCCCTGGAGCGCTCGGCCAATTTTTGGACTTTTTCAATCACCGTCTGATTAGTCTGCTGCTGCAAATTTGGAAGTACTATCGCCACCATTTGCGGTTCGAGGAGGGAGCAACTGATGCGATATCGGTGCTGGTCGGTGCGCTCTTTGGGCTCATGCCTGCGGAAAACACAGCTGATGAACGGAAATGGCGGGTCCGGCTGCTGCCTCATGCAGGTCAGTTTGTCTTGTACAACCGATCGGCACCGCTCTTAGCCGGCGTAATTTCGAGCCATTCGGGCATTCCAGCCCGGGTAGAAGAATTCATTTGGCGCGAAATCGATATTCCGCAGGAAGCGCTGTGGCGTCTGGGTAGCCCTGGTATACAGCTCGGCTTTGATACTGTCGCTGGCGAAACGATGCCGGACATAATGGGCAAATTTCGGTTGTGCCTCGGTCCGCTCAGCAAGCGGCAGTTTTTGTCGCTGCTGCCCGCTCGCGAGGCCCACGCCATCCTTTGCCGTCTTATAAGTGCCATCTTGCGCGAACCGCTAGCCTGGGATCTCAAGCTAGAACTGGCGCCCGGAGAGATGCCGGAATGGCTTCTCGGTGAAGGAGAATTGGGCTGGACGACATTGATCGAGCCTCTCAAGGCGACCGAGAGCTCAGTCCTGTTGTGATTGTCATCGCAAGTTCATTCGGCAGGTTCGATGTATTGAAGTCCGGCGCGCTCGCTTCTGGCAAGCCTTCGTCTTTGACACATAGAAAGGACGAACCCAGACGGTAGAGCAGCAGGCATCGACCGCCGAATTGGCTGCCGAGCCCGCGAGGATCGGCGTCTCTGGCGAGACGAAATGAAGGTGTCATATCGGAGCTCGGCGCCAGGTTGATGCTTGTCCAGTGTCTAACAGCCATCACGCCTCTGTCACGTTCAGAACATCGGCCGTGATTTGCGGCGTCCTATTTTTCAGATGCCAATCAGTGGCTTGAAGAGTCAGCGCCGTTGGCACGGCGGTTGCTAACAGGATGCCGCAATGCCGAGAGAGGGTTTAAGTGCAGACCGACAAGCAAGACAAGCGATGCTCTTCGTCTCTCGTACCTGTGTACCTCGCTTCTGAGAGGGAAAACTCACTGCGTCCTTCACCGTGCTTGAGAGCGCACGAAAGCCGAATCGGTCGATCGACCTCACAACGTGGTGCAAGGAACAGGTGCAAGGGAGGTAGCCACGTTGGCGCCTCGCACAAGTCTGGTCTGGTGAGCGCATAGCAGGCGCGCTGAAAAAGCAAAGTCGAACAAGGCTGGGATGCATCTCATACTCGAAATTATCGGGGAGAACGCGCAAGCCCTGGGCCGAAACGCAATACGGACGTTCGGCCCGGAAGGTGGCGTAATCGGGCGGGGACTAGGCTGCAACTGGCAACTGCCGGATCCAACCAATACTCTATCGGCACGCCATGCGCAGATCGCTTTTAACGGTATCGGATTCTCTATCACCGACACCAGCACGAACGGCGTCTACATCAACACCATCGACGCGCCGTTGGGGCGAGGCAATACGGCGCCGTTGGCCGATGGCGATACATTATACATGGCAAGCTACATCATCTCGGTCACGATCGAGTACGATCCTGACGAGAAACGTCAGCAGCTCGGCTTAACGAGCTCGAACGCCGTGCGCACCAGCGGCGCAACGCCGACGGTGCCATCGCCTTCAGTCGCCCAGGAGCTTCCTGACGTGCCCCTTACGGCTCCCGGGCTGTTGGGCAGGGATACAGATCTTCCGCTCGATCCGTTAACCGGGATAGACGCGTGTCGATCGTCTTCCCATCCAGCTGCGCAAGAGGGGCTACAGGCGGTCGTTTCACCACAAGTGCGCGATCTATTGTGCCTCCTTGAAGACGAGGCACCCGGTAAGGAAGGGGGACCAGCTCGGCCGGATCTGCTCGCGGACTTGCCTCCGATGGCGCGACACTCGAGCGTGGCCGACACGGAGATGCCGTCCCCGCATGCGCGGCTGCGCGAACCTCCTTCACTTCCGTTGCCGCAGGCTGAGATCTCGTTTGATGAGCCATTGCTCCCGCCGACCACTCTACTCAACGAAAGCTGGAATGCACCGTCAACTGGCCGCTCTGCACCGATTATTCCAGAGGACCTTGACATTGGCGATCTGCTGCGGGGAGAGGGGGCGTTCCCAGTGCCGCCGCCCGCGCCGCTACGAAAGACGAATTCCCGCCTCGACGCACCAAGCGCCTCGCTTCAGGCCGTGCCCGATCCGGTGAGTTCCGCTTCTACCGATCGCGGGCCATTGAGCGCTCCCGGTGCATCGGATGTTCGTCCTGGAGAACGCAGGCCTGATGGGTCGGCGGTCGTGAATGAGCGGGCTGCGCGGACGTCGATCGACGCGGTTCACGACACAACGCGCATTGCAGCCTCACTTTCCACCGCAGCGTCGCCGGCAGAATCAGATGAACTCCAGGAGCTCTGGAACGCACTGGGGGTAGATCCGGGGTGTCTGCCGTCGGCGCAGCGCCGGGAGGTCCTCGCTGAACTCGGCCGCGCGGTCACCGAAATGGCCGACGGCCTGCAATTGATGCTGGCTGCATGGACCATAGTCAAAAGCGATCTCCACATTGAGCCAGCGCGGGGGCACGCAGGCGACAACAATGTATTCAAGGTCATGAACAGCGGTCATAGCGCGCTGCGCGAGGCGCTTGCGAAGGATCACGCTTCGCTGCCGCTTTCCCGATCAGTCCGTGAAGCGTTCTGCGACATCAAGGCGCATGAGGTCGCCGCCGTAGCGGCGATGCGCGCGGGGGTCAGCAATGTCCTGACAGATATGAGCCCACAACGGATCGAGAGTGATGGCGTCAATAAGGGTCTCTTTGGCGCACGCATCTACAAGGCCAAGCTGTGGGACCGGTTTGTTGAGCTCCATGCATCGATGGTCAATGACATTGATCGGACTGTGCGCACCTCTATCGCAGAAGAGTTTGCGAGAGCCTACGATTCGTGGCTGTCGGAACCTGGCCCAAGCGAGTGGAAGGCAACATGATGGTGTCGCCGTACAAACTTCAGCGGCGATCTCTCGTTAGCGGAGCATTGCTGGTGGCGGCCGTAGGAGCCAGCTGTTCGATCGATAAGAGCCTGAAAACAACGCCAATCAAAGTCGTCATCCAGGCCGATCCGCTGGTCAATCAGAACGCGCGCGGTGAGCCGTCGCCTGTTGTCGTACGCATTTATGAGCTGAAGTCGACGACCACTTTCGACAAGGCGCAGTTCTTCGAGCTGTTCGACAACGACGCCAAACGTCTCGGGCCGGACTTGGTAGCTAAGCGCGAGACTGAACTTAAGCCTGGCGAGAAATACGATTTCGAGCGCAATACGCCCATTGACACTCGCTATATCGGCGTGATCGCGGGTTTCCGACTGGGGAACGATGCACAATGGCGATCGACGGCCGAAATCAAACCCGACCGAGACAACACGATTGTGGTGAAATTGACGGCGCATGCGATCAGCGTGGAAGCCAGCCAAAATTGGTGGAAAATCTTCTGATCGCCTCTGTTGCTGTCGCGACGGGGCTCTGAGCAGATCCCGACTGTTGGAGTTCCCAAGGCGACATGGCGATGTCTGTGACGAGTAAACCGATCTGGTCGGAAGGCATGTTGGTGCGGCCGCAGCACCTGCAGCAATACGACCGCTGGATCGAGCAACTGCTCGAGAATCGCGTCACCGGTCTGATCGGTCACGGTTGGGGTGTTCGGAAGATTGTCTTCGATCGCAGCTGCCTCGCGCTCGGGCAGATTGTCCTTACCGAGCTCGAAGCGATTATGCCCGACGGCACGGCGCTTCGCTTGCCAGAGCACGGCCAGCTTCCACCTGGACGAGCCCCTCCGGCCGCGGCGAAGAACCTGCTGGTCAAGATCGCTGTGGCGCGGCGCCAGCACACCGGCAATGAGCTCCCTCCTGGAGACCCTACGAGCCGTTATCGTCAGGAAGTCCTGCAGATCCGGAACGCGACTGCGCCTGAGAAACCTCCTGTCGATATCAATGTTGCAGCGCTGGCAACTCATCTTGTGTTCGACGGTGAGGAGCAGGGCGAGTTGATTACAATGCCCATTGGACGAATCCACGAGATCGATTCGACCGGGGCCGTTACGCTGGCTGATACCTATCTTCCGCCGGCCCTCGATATCCACGCAGTCCAACCGCTGATTGCGCTGTTGAACGAGGTCAGGTCGCTGCTTCGGACCCGCGCTGAGGCTCTTGCCGCCCGCGCCGATCCGTCACGCTCGAGGGCCGATGGCGCAGGACTGATCGATCTTGTCACATTATCCATCGTGAACGGCGCCGAAGCCGTCTTTGACCATTTCGCAGCGACACGCGGGCATCATCCCGAAACGCTCTTCCGGGCGCTGCTCGGCCTTGCAGGACAGCTGTCGAGTTTCGCCGGCGACCGCCGCATACCCGCAGATATGCCTGCCTATTGTCACGACGATCTCGAAACCGGTTTCACGGCTCTGGTACGTATCCTGCGCGAGCTCTTGTCCGTCGTGATCCAGGGCGCCGCGATATCGCTCCCGCTGCAGGATCGCGGTTACGGCATCCTGATCGCTCTTATTGCCGATCGCGCCTTGTTTCAGGATGCTCGCTTCGTTCTCGTAGCGGTGGCGAGCGTGGCGACCGAGACGCTGCGTATCCAGCTTCCTGCGCAAATGAAGGTAGGCTCGGTCGAGCAGATTCGAGATCTCGTCAATCTTCAGCTCCCGGGTATTCCTGTTCGCGCGCTGCCCGTGGCGCCGCGCCAGATACCCTACATTCAGAGCGCCGTCTATTTCGAGCTCGATCAGTCAGTGGAGCTATGGCGCACACTGCCGCGATCTGCGGCCTTCGCTTTCCACGTCAGCGGTGACTACCCCGATCTGCATCTTGAATTCTGGGCCATCCGTGGAGAACGTGTGGCTAACCAGGCTGAGAAACATGGATGAGCCGACAGTCATTGGGCGCAGACCGCTCGCTCCGACCCGAAATATTCAACGCGGCCAATCTTCCCTTCGCGTTCCGTCCAGGGTCGCCGCTGCGAGGTTTCCCGTCGCGCCATCACCACCGGCTGAACCCGGCGAAATTGGGGTCGCCGACCATGCCGAAATTGTCGCGCACGGTCTGTTCGATCCGACCGCACTGGAAGACACTTTGGTTGCGGCCGCAACACCGATCCTTTTGGTTGTCGCGCAGCTTCGCATGGTCGAGAGCGCCGATATAGGGGCGATGCGCCGTGGAGCTGTCGAGCAAATTCGTCGCTTCGAAGAGCGTGCCGTCAAAAATCAGGCGCGCCGCGGCGATGTGAGCGCTGCTCGTTACCTCATATGCGCGCTGGTCGACGAAGCTGTGATGACCACGACATGGGGCAGTGAAAGCGCTTGGAGCGACAATAGTCTGCTCAACCAGTTCCACAACGAGACGTGGGGCGGCGAAAAGGTCTTCCAGATCGTCGAGCGCGTCCAGGCTGAGCCTGCCAAATACCTCGCACTGCTTAAGCTCGTCAATGTCTGCTTGCTGATGGGCTTTGAGGGCAAATATCGCGTCATGGAAGGCGGCCGCGAGCAGCTTGAAGACCTGCGCTCTGAGGTCCATCGCCTTTTGGGAGAATACACGACCGCGCCGCCTGCTGAACTGTCGCGCGAATGGCGTGGCATCAGAGCACGCACAGCCGTGCGCAATTACGGACCCTTGTGGATTATCTTCGCCGTCGCCGCTTCTGTGATGCTCATCGGCTACGTCTTTTTCCGATGGCGCCTCGGAATCCAAATGGCAGCTGTCGAGCAGCTGCTCGAGTCGATCGGCCGCTCAGGACCGCTTTAGAGGGAGGCGCAGATGTTCGGCGCTCAGTTGGCGGTACTCTTCTCGGTTCGAGGCATCGTTACGCTGATCTGCTTGCTCGCGATCAGCCTGCTCATCTGGTTCGGCGGTTCTTATCTCGTCGTGTTCGAGCAACGTCCGCTCGACCAACTGACCGTCCGCGCCACGGCGATCGTGAGCCTTTTCCTCATGGTCGTGCTCGTCACGCTTGTCCGTTACTGGCTGGCGCGTCGCACTAACCGACGCATCATCAAGTCACTGATGGAGAGCGAAGGCCTGATCGGGTTTGCCGACAACAGCAGCCAGGAGGAGCTCGAACTCATTCGCAGGCGTTTCGAGGACGCACTGGAGGTTCTGCGTGATACGGTCTTCGCCGGCAAGCGCGGGCCAAGTTATCTGTTCGAACTGCCCTGGTACATCATCATTGGCCCGCCGGGCGCGGGCAAAACGACGATTTTACGTAACTCCGGGCTCGAGTTTCCGCTTTCCCGGCAGCTTGGCGTCGAACCGCTCGCGGGCGTCGGCGGCACACGAAACTGCGACTGGTGGTTCACAGAACAAGCAGTCTTGATCGACACGGCAAGCCGTTACACGACGCAGGACATGGATACCGAGGTCGACCGTGCGGCCTGGCGTGGCTTTCTCGATCTTCTCCTGACACATCGGCGCCGGCGGCCCATCAACGGTATCCTCGTTGCAGTCAGCTTGGCCGATCTCTTGTCGGTGGACGAGCCGGTGAGGCGGCGGCACATCGAGGCCATTCGTTCGCGGATACAGGAGCTACTGAAGACGTTTCGAATGCGCATTCCGGTTTATGTACTGGTGAACAAATGCGACATGGTGCCTGGCTTTACCGAATATTTTGACGATCTCGACAATCAAGGGCGTGCCCAAGTGTGGGGCAAAACCTTTCCTCTTGAGCCTTGCGATCGTGTCGGTGACGCCGTGGGTTTGGAGATGCAGGAGCTTGCGGAGCGGCTCGAGGCCAGACTGACGTTTCTCATGTACGACGAACGCGATCTCAGCCGGCGGGGACGCATGTATGCGTTTCCGATGGAGTTCTTGGGAGTGCGGGCCGCAATTTCTGGATTCGTTAGTGAAGTCTTCCAATCGCGCCGCTTCGACGTAGAGCCCATGCTGCGTGGCGTCTACTTCACCAGCGGTACACAGGAGGGAAAGCCGATCGAGCGCGTGATCGATGCGATTGGCCGGAACTTCGGTCTGCAGCTGGCCCGGCGGGTGCCGACAGTGGCGCCGGGGAAGGGGTTGTTCATCAAGCAGTTGCTGACCGAAGTGATCTTCGCCGAGCAGGGACTGGTCGGTCGCAATTTGAAACTTGAGCGCCGGCTCGCGTTGGTGCATGGCGGCGGCCATGTTGTGGCGATGGTGCTGACGATCGCTGCCTTCCTTCTGTGGTATAGTGCCTTCGTCCGCAGCGAGGCGCGCATCGACCAAACCAGAGTGGCTGCGCAGACTGCAGAGGCACGCCTCCTGGAGACTCGCGGACCGCTCGACCTTAAGGCCATCCTGCCGACACTCAATGCCGCGCGCCGGATACGCCTGGCGGCAGGAGAAGACAGTTGGGTTGCCTGGCTTGATGGTGTCGGCATCTCGGCGACCCCTGTGCTTGCGCCGGCTGCCCAAAATGCCTACGACCGCGTTCTTCTCAATCGCCTGCTGCCGATTTTCGCCAATAGGCTCGCCATCCGTATCGATGCCCTGTTGCGGGCCGGCAACGACGCTTTGCTGGACCAGGTCAAGCAGGTGTTCCGCATCTATTGGATGCTGAGCGATCCGGGGCATTTCGACCGCGGCGAAGTCGCGCAGGCTGCGCGCAATGAAGTTACGCGAACGTTTGCGCTCGATCCGACGTCGGCGGGCGATCTGAACGAGCATTTTGCAAGGCTTATCGAGCTGCTGCCGAAACCTATTAATGTCGACCAGCAATTCGCAGGCGCGGTACGCTCGCGGCTGAGCAAGCGTCCTGTCGTCGAGCAGGTCTACGCCCGCCTCCTACGCGAGGGCGCTCAGAACACGCGTTTGCGGCCGATCGATTTGACGGGTCTGGTGGGCTCTGGCCAGGTTGAGATCACCCCGATGCGCGCTTTGCAGATTGCCTTTCCCTCCATTGACGAGAAGGAATCGGTTTATGCGAACGGTGGTGCCACAATCCCGGGCATCTTCACACGCGAGGGTTTCCTCAATTTCGTGCTGCCGAACCTGCCGCTCATCGCACGAGCAGAGCAGAACGCCGACTGGTTACTCGCTGGCGCCCCGATCGGCACGGCAGATATTCAACAGATCGCGCTCAAAGTCATGGATCGGTATGTCAACGATTATATCCGTGTTTGGACAAATGCCCTGAGCAGTATCCGCGTCGTCAAGTTTGACGATCTGCAACGCGGCTCAGCGATTATGCGCGGATTGGCCGGTTCTCAAAGCGCGCTCCAGCAGGTCGTTTCGCTCGTACACGACAATTCGAATTTGCCGCCGCCGGGGGAGCAGACCCTGGCCAAGGCCGGAGCTACTGGCACAAGCGCTGCGCCTTCCTCGGCGGCCGTCGGTCATGCTGCAGGCGCTCTATTCCATGCTGCGTTCGGCGATGCGCCCTGGCCGGGAACGCGGATCACCGAAGCGTTCCGGCCTCTGGCCCAACTAGCCGCAGACGGGACGTCTGGACAACCGCCGGGCATGGATCATATCCGTGGTCTCTTCGGCGGCCTCTATGCCGCGATGGCCAATATCGCGGCAGCGCCGGATCCGAACCAGGCCGCATTTCAGCTCGTTCAGCGACGCGCCAAGGATCCGAATAGCGACGCTTTCGGTGCCCTGCGCGCTGACTCGGCGCTGCGACCGGAGCCGATCCGCACCATCATGAACGAGACGGCCCTTCAGACGTGGAGCATCTTGCTCAAGCGGGCGCGCGATCATGTCGATGAGGTTTGGACGCGTGAGGTAGTCCCGGTCTGCCAGGGTATCATTTTCCAGCGCTATCCAGTGTTCGAATTGGCCAGCGAAGACATGACGCTCAAGGACTTCGGTGATTTCTTCCGTCCCGGCGGCATCGTCGATGACTTTTCTCAGAAATACCTTTCCCCGCTGATCGTCGACCGTCGGACCGGCCTTGCACCGGCGACCATCGATGGCGCAGAGGCACCCATCCGCGCGGATGTATTGATCCAATTTCAGCGCGCGCGAGAGATCCGCAGTGCTTTCTTCAGCAGCCCCGGGTCCGCACCGGCAGTGAAGTTCAGCATCAAACCAGTCTACCTCAGCCCCAAACTGATGGGCGCGACGTTTGTCCTGGACGGCAAGGAAATCGCCTATCGCCACGAGGCGCCGCGTGCCTACGAGTTCGAATGGCCAACCCGAAGCGATGCAAGTAACGCTTCTATTACGCTCACCGGGGCAGACAAAACCGAGGAGAGGATCGAACGCTCCGGCCCCTGGGCGCTCTTCCGGCTCCTCGACGCGTCACAACTGGCCTCAGGTGGCGCTTCGGATCGGTTTGCCATGACGATCGGTAAGCCGGATGGGACCAACGTGACCTACGAGCTGCGCGCGGCAAGTGTAAGCAACCCCTTTAGCTTGAGTGTCCTTCGTTCGTTCCGGTGCCCGGATAGCCTATGACCAGCGGGAGTCGGAGTTCTTTTCTGCATCTGCGGGACAATTTTGGCAATGGTGCCTCGTTGGAACGAGGCATCAGCGGCTCAACCTATCCCTGGCGGCGCCCCATCAGGCGCAAGTCGACTGCGGGCCGTCGGGCGGCAAGCAAAGCTCGCATTTTGAAATCGATACCTCGATCTCGGCGCTCCGCCTACTTTTGGCTTGCGCTAGGGGAACAACCGGGCATATCCGCGCGATCGTTGTCCGTTTGAGCGAGGATGCACTTTGAACGCGTCTTCGGTGGGGCCAATCGCGCCCGTGGGACACCTGCTCGGCGGCCGCTTCGACCTGGTGGAGGTGATCGGCGTCGGTGGCATCAGTACCGTCTATCGCGCGGTCGATCGGATTGGTCTTTGGGCGCGCGAACCAAATCCCGAAGTTGCAGTGAAGGTCATCCGACAGCACCCGACCATGCGCCAGGAATTGATTGAGCTGCTACATCGCGAAGCCCGTCTTTTGCGTAAGGTCGTACACCGGAATTTGGTGCGCATTTATGACTCCGATTATGACGCCAAGTACCATTACCTGGTGATGGAGCTCCTCCAGGGCCGCTCGTTAGCCCAGATCCTGGTTGAACATCACCGACGTCCGCTCTCACCCGCTGTTTCCTTTCGTATTATCCGCGCCGCGGCGCAGGGGCTTGCCCATATGCACCGTTTCGGAATGGTCCACGGCGACCTGAAACCGGGAAACATCTTTATGACGTCAAGTGGTGCAGTCAAAATTCTTGACTTTGGTGCGGTGCTAACTCTCGAGGAGACGCCGGGAAGCGATAGCGGCGCGGCGAACTCTGATCAGATCGCCTTAATGACCCCGGCCTATGCATCGCCAGAGATGCTGATGGGCGAACCGCGGGCGGAAAGCGATGATGTCTATTCTCTCGCTGTGGTGGCCTATCTGGTCCTGACCGGCACGCATCCCTATGGGCGGCGGCCGGCCGATGCGGCGCTTTACGAGAATCTGACGCCCGCGCAGCCGTCGAGCATTTCTACGGCGCAATGGCGGGCACTCGCTTCAGGTCTTGCTCTAAACCGTCGCGACCGAATCCAGACGGTCGATGAGTTTGTCCAGGGGCTCACCCGGCCGCCTTGGTTTTACCGCGTGTGGGGCGGCGCGCGCCATGCACCTGTCGTAAAGCGTGTAAGGAGACAAGATATTATTTGATCAATTCCCACTGCTTGGAGATTGCGAGCACACGCTTGTCGTCCCTGATGGCAGCTCGCTCGGTGGTAACAGGGACGAGCTCCTTAGCTCTGCGAGCGTTTCGACGTGGTGTACCGATGACCGAATACAATCTCAGCATCAGTCTGGATATTCTCAGTAAGCCAGAGCTCGAGCTCGACGTGCAAGGCTTCGAAGGTACAGAGTGCATTTCGCTGCCGTTCAGCTATCAGGTTTATGCCACGACATCGAGCGATGCAGATATCGGCTCGATGATCGGTGAACGCGCCAGGCTGACGGTCAAAACCGCATGCGGGCGATGGATCGCCTCGGGCCTCTGCGCCCTGGTAGAGGAACTAGACCCAACAATAACCGAACTTCGGGTGCTTCAGTTCGTTTTACGGCCGCGCTTGTCGGTCACCGAGCTCTCGATAGCTAGCCGCGTTTACGGCCCTGGCCAGCCGGTCGGCGTGGATGACATCGTCAAGCAGGAGCTGAACAGGGCAGCCATCAGCATCCCGGCCGAGTACAATCTGGACAGCTATCCAAAGCGCAATTATGTCGCGCAGTACAATGAAAGTGATTTCAATTTCATTTCGCGCCTTTGCGAACGGAACGGAATTTTCTATTTTTTCAAACAGGAAGACGACGGTGAAACCGTCGTCTTCGGTGACAAGAACCTGGCATTTCCCAAGGTCAACTTCGGCGCCAGCGCGGCTATCCTGTATTCGCATCAACGCGGCCGCGGCACGTCCCGCCGCGTTGACGAAAGCGCAATTCTGTCAGTCCGGCAACGCCGCGTTCTCTCGACAAAGACGATCAAGCTCCGCGATTACAACGAGACGGTGCCTTCCATCATATCCGTAGATGAAGAGGTCGGGCAAGGCAGCGGTTTCTTAGGCCAGGCCGAACGGTTCGGCGGGCATTTTGCGACCGAAGGAGAAGCAATCACGCTTGCCAAGATCCGCGCGGAGCAAATTGGCGCTAGTCAAACGATGTACATCGCCCAAAGCGATGCGCCGCAGCTCCGCGCAGGGGGCATCTTCGAGCTGCAGGGCCATCCGCGGTTCGATGGCGAATATCTCGTCGTCGCGGCAGATCACTCGGCCTACCGACCGGCCCCGATCGGGTTCAACGCGTTGCCGCGGAACGGGCGGGCCTACTACAACATGGTCCACTGCATTCGGTCGGACGTGCCTTACCGTCCAGTCGCTATGACGCCTGTGCCGCCGGGCGTCGGCCTCTACAGCGCCAAGATCGATGGAGAAGCGTGGAACGAGCGGGCGGAAATCGACGACCAGGGCCGCTATAAGGTGCAATTTACGTTCGCAGATGA
>NZ_JBBIAR010000094.1:0-32498 GCF_054185165.1 Bradyrhizobium sp. UFLA05-109
CCTGATACATCTTCAGGATGGCATCGCGGCCGAGATCGCGCGGATTGTTGTCGAGAAGGCGGCGGATCGTGTGGGCCTCGTCGGCCATCGCGCCAAGGTCATCCGCGGGCACGCCGAGCGCGGACAATTTCATCTCGATGCCGAGATCCGCGCAGAAGCGATAGGCCGAGTCAAATGCAGCCGAAGGATTTTTCGTCGCCGGGGCGCCGAGCGCCTCCAGCACTGCCTCCGTCTTCGCCTCCACCGCCGGCATGTTGAACGCCAGCGTATGCGGGAAGATCACCGCGCAGGCGAGACCATGGGCAACGTGATGGCGCGTGCCGAGAGGATAGGCCACCGCGTGGCCCGCGGTGGTGTTCACCGGCCCGAGGCAGAAGCCGCCATAGAGCGATGCCAGTGACAACGCCGCCCGCGCTTCGCGATCCGAACCGTCCCTCACCGCACGACCGAGATAGCGGCCGACCAGGCGGATGCCTTCGCGCGCATAGAGATCGATGGTCGGATGAGCCTTGCGGCTGGTGAAGGCTTCAGTGCAGTGCGCGAGCGCGTCGACGCCGGTCGCAGCCGTGACCTGCGGCGGAACGGTCATGGTGAGATCAGGGTCGACGACGGCGAGATCGGCCAGCATGAAGCGGCTCTGCACCGCGAGCTTGTTGCGGGTTGTGGGATCGGTGACCAGCGCGCGGATGCCGCCTTCGCTGCCGGTGCCGGAGGTGGTCGGCACCTGGATCAGCGCGATGGCGCGGCCCGCGACCTTGTCGGGACCGACGACATCAGCAAGCTTCTGCTCGCCGGTGCAGAGCACGGCGACGAGCTTGGCGAGATCCATCGCGCTGCCGCCGCCGAAGCCGACCACGAGATCCGGCCGCGCCGCGCGCGCGACGCTAAGCGCCTTCTCCAGATTGGGAACGTCCGGCTCCGGCTTGACCTCACCGAATACGGTCACCTCGCCCGGCAGCGCGAGCAGGTCGACGCGCGCCGCGTTGAAGCCATCTGCGATGACGAGCGGACGCCGCACGCCCTTCCCGCTCGCAAACCGCGCCACCGCGGCAATGGTGCCGGATCCGAACTCAATCACCTCGGGGCGGATGATTTCGATTGGTGCAGACAGGTTGGTCATGATTTTCCTTCCCGGGCTCAGGCGCGCGTCGCGCTGGCGGCAAGACGTTCGGCATATTCAATCGCCTCGATCAGGCTGCGCTCATTGGCGATGCCCTTGCCGGCGATATCGAAGGCGGTGCCGTGGTCGACGGAGGTGCGGATGATCGGCAGCCCGAGCGTGATGTTGACGCCGGACAGTTCCTGCCAGCGGCCGGTGGCAGGATCGACCTCGAAGCCGAGCAGCTTGACCGGGATGTGTCCCTGGTCGTGATACATCGCGATCACGGCGTCGTACTGGCCGGCGCGCAGCTTCACGAACACGGTATCGCCCGGCACCGGGCCGACGATGTTGAGTCCGTCGGCGACCGCCTTCGCGATCGTCGGCTCCGACACGTCGATGTCCTGGCGGCCGAACAATCCGCCCTCGCCGGCGTGCGGATTGAGTGCGGCAACGGCGATCTTCGGCTTTTCCAGGCCGAGCCCGCGCAGTGCCTTGTCGGTGAGATCGATGACATAGCGCAGGCGTTCCGGCGTCAGCCGCTTCGGAACGTCCTGAAGCGCGACGTGGGTCGAGACATGGCTGACGCGCATGTTGCCATGGGCAAGCATCATCACCGAGCCTTTGACGCCGGTGAGTTCGGCCAGCATCTCGGTATGGCCGGGATAGTGGAAGCCGGCCTTGTTGAGCGCTTCCTTGTTGAGCGGAGCAGTCACGATGCCGCCGATCCGTCCGGCCTGCGTCAGGCGTACTCCCTGCTCCACCGCCTTGAAGGCGAAGCGGCCGCCGTCGGCCGTCAGCACGCCTGGCTTGATCGGCTCGCCTTCATCATCGGCCTGGAGAAAGCACAGGTTCGGCCAATCCTTGTCCGACGCGCGCACCTCGGGGATATCGAGGTTCGCCGCCAGTTGCACGGCCGCATTCTTCAACGCTGCGCCGCTGCCGATGATCAACAGCCGGAGATCACCGGCTTCGATCCGCGATCGCAGCTTCTCACAGGCCTTGATGATGATCTCCGGACCGATCCCGGCGGGATCGCCCATGGTGATGGCGAGATGCGGATGGGTCATATGTCGTGTCTTTCGTTGATCAAATGACTGTCCTGCAACAGCGTGTGCCACAGGCTCGGCGCGCCGAAGGCGCCTGATTTCGAGATCACGGCAACGCCGTCCCAGCGGCCCCCGCGAATGATGGAGCATGGCAGGCCCGGCATGATGCGTCCGGTCACCTCGAGCGCGCTTGCGCCCAGCGCAAGGCATAGCGCCCGCAAGGTCTCACCACCGGCGACGATCAGCGTGCCCGGCGGCTCCAGCGCAGCGGTCAGCGACCCGAGTCCGCGCGCAATGCGGCGCGCCGCTTCACCTCGGGACAGACCGGAGGCGAGGTCGAACTTCACCAGCGCGACGCCTTCCGTGCAGAGCTTGCGGCGAACCAGTCCCGCGTTGTCTTCGCTGGTTTCCGCAAGCGCAACCACGGCCTCACCGCAAGCCGCAAGCTGTGCGGCCGTCGCAGGCTGGTCCGATCCAAACAGCCCGAGAACCGGCTTACGCAGTACCGACGGCGCGGACGCATCGCTGCCGCGTGCGAGCGCGCCGGCGAGACCACCGCTGCCGCACCACAGGACCGGCTGCGACGCGCTGCGCCCGATCGCGACGATGCGATCGAGATCATCCTCGCTCTCAGCATCGAAGACGCTGATGCCGGCAGGCAAATCGGTGTCGAACCGTCCAGTCTGTCCGTCGAGGCCTTCGGCCGCGAGCTGCGCCAGCAGGTTGTCGCCGACCCGCGACCAGCTCCCGTCATGGGCGCGCGCATATTGCTGGCCGCCAAAGGTGCGGCGTCCCTGATAGGCGAAAGCCGGGGCCAAGATGCAGGACCTCCACGGCCCCGATCGCAGGCACGCCCCGAGCTCGGCCGCCCAGGCGCCGCGCAACAGGCTATCAACCTTCTTGTAGGCGATCGCCCCACTGCGCAGCAGCGGCGCGAGGCGCTCGACGATCTGAGCGCTCTCGGCCTTGTCACGCTCGCGCGTGCCGGTATCGACGGCGAGGCAGGCGGGAAGTTGCGCAGGCAGCGCCTCCGCCCATGTCACCTGAAGCGGTCCGCACATGCCGACGAACTCGGCAGCCGTGTCCAGCGCACCGGTCAGATCATCGGCGAGAAGGCGGAACGACGGCCTCACACCTGCTCCTTGACGCGACTTGCGGCTAGGAGTGTGTCGGCGTTCTCCTGCGTCAACGGCAGCAGCGGCGGCCGCATCCGGCGCCAGCCGGCATGGCCGGTTTCCTGCGCCAGCAGCGTCTTTAGCGAAGCGATCTGCGGGAACACGGAGACGCGCTCGCGCGCCTTGATGATGCGGTTCTGCGCCGCCTCGAGCGCTGCATCATCGTCATTAAAATGATGGAACACGTAGGCGAGCTCACGCGCCACCAGGTTCGAGGTCGCGGTGATGCAGCCCGCGCCGCCCTTCTTCAGAAGCGGCAGCAGCAGCGGATCGGCACCTGCCAGCACGGCAAAGCCCGGGAAGTTCTCGATCATCGCGGTCATATTGGCGAAGTCGCCGGAGGAATCCTTGATGCCGACAATGACGTCCGGATAAGCCGCGCGCAGCCGCGCGATCACCGCGTGCGGGATCGGCTGATGCGACATCTGGGGGATGTGATAGAGCACGACCTTGAGACGAGGGTCCGCGACACGCTGAATGACCTCGCTGTAGGAGGCATACAGTCCCTCGTCCGTGATGTCCTTGTAGTAGAACGGCGGCAGCATCACGACGGTCGTGACACCGAGCGAGAGGGCATGCCGCGTCAGCTCTACCGTCTCGGTCAACGCCGGCACGCCGGTTCCGGGCAGGAGCTTTGACGGCGCGATCCCTGCGCGGACGACGGTCTCGATCAGCGCCTTGCGTTCGCTCGCGGAAAACGAATTGGCTTCGCCGGTCGTGCCCAGCAATGCGATGCCGTCACAACCTTCGCTCAGAAGATGGCGACAATGCGCGACGAAGACGGCATGATCCGGCGCTAGATCGGCATCCAGCGGCGACAACGCCGCGCAAAACACGCCTTTGGGCTGAACGTCCACCACGAGAGATCCTCCGTTGGCATCCGGCCGATTCGATGATCGGAATCCGAACAATTGTTGTCAAACCTTGGGGAGAGGATTAGACTTCGCAGTCGCGGCCGTCAAGCGAGCAGCTCATGCCTTTCCATCCGGGACGGCTTGCCTGCTCGTCGGGCCGGCCGAAATAGAGCGCGGATTCGCGAGGAGTTCCAACTCTTTCCCTCGTGGACGAGGCGCCGCCAGATGAGGAAACGAACATTGGCCAAGACTGCATCGCCAGCCGACAATCCCAAGAACTTCGTGAACTCGGTGGCCAAGGCCTTCGCCGTGCTGAAGAGCTTTTCGGCCGAAGAGTTCGAATTGACGATCACGGAGATCGCCGAGCGCGCCGAGATGGACCGCGGCACGGCGTTCCGCCTGGTGCAGACGCTGGTCAAGCTCGGCTACCTCCACGCCAACGAGGCGACGCGCCATTATCGCCTCAGCCTGAAATGCCTCGATCTCGGATACACCGCGCTCTCCGCCGGCAATCTGCGCGGCCAGGCCGAACCGCTGCTGCGCGAGCTGGTCCCGGCGCTCGGTGACGCCGCATCGCTCGGCGTTCTCGACGGTAGCGACGTCGTCTATCTCGCGCGCGTCAGCGCCGGCCTCGACCGCCACAAGATCGACCGCAGGCCCGGCAGCCGGATCAAGGCCTACGCCGCAGCGCTCGGCCACGTCATGCTTGCGGGCCTGCCGAAAAACGAGCAGGTCGCGCGGCTCGACGCCACCGAGCGGATCAAATTGTCGGAGCGCACGCTGACGGATCTGAAGCTGTTGCTCACGCGGCTCGATCAGGTGCGCAAGCAGGGTTATGCCGTCTCGGACGGCGAAAACGCTTATGGCCTGCGCACCCTCGCAGCACCCGTGTTCGGCCCCGACAAATCCATCGTGGCAGGTATCAGCCTCACCGTCGATGCCAACCGCATCGATATCAAGACGTTCGAAAAGTCGGCGCTGCCGGAGGTGCTGCGGGTCGCCAAGCTCTTGACCACCGCGGTCCAGATGAGCGGCTGATCCTTCCTCCAACCGGGAACCCATTGAACCCGCTGCGGCAATGAACGCGCGGCGGGTGCGACCCGCCGCCGCGTCAACGCGTACGCTTGACGGAGGGCGCCCGGGGAGGTCTAATAGCTACTAACAACATTTGTTCGCATTCCGATCAAACAACAATCGGACGAAACCGGACACAGCGGGCTTCACAACACCGCGTCCGCGTCACCAGAGGAAACACCACTGATGCAAGCCATCCTCAATGGAGAGAGCACGCTCATCGTCGCGATGATCGCTGCCTACATCGCCTTCACGTCGTGGCTCACGATCAAGCTGCGCAGCAGGACGAGCGATCAGTTCATGACCGGCGCACGCGCCATGCCGGCCGTCGTCGTCGGCGTGCTCATGATGTCCGAATTCGTCGGCGCCAAGTCGACCGTCGGCACGGCGCAGGAAGCGTTTCAGTCCGGCATGGCCGCTGGATGGGCCGTGCTCGGGGCTTCGATCGGCTTCCTCCTGTTCGGGTTCTTGATGGTCAAGAAGCTCTACAATTCCGGCGAATACACGATCTCGGCCGCGATCGCGCAGAAATACGGCAAGTCGACCATGCTCACGGTGTCGGTGATCATGATCTACGCGCTGCTGCTCGTGAACGTCGGCAACTATGTCAGCGGCGCAGCCGCCATCGCCACCTCGCTGCATATCAGCCTGCCCGTCGCGATGTGCATCATCGCTGTGGTCTCTACGTTCTACTACGTGTTCGGCGGCCTGAAGGGCGTGGCCTGGGTCACGATCCTGCACAGCGCCATCAAGGTCGTCGGCATCCTCATCATCTTCGCGGTCGCAATGTCGTTGACCGGCGGAATCGCGCCGATCCAGGCGAAACTGCCGGCCTATTACTTCAGCTGGGACGGCAAGATCGGCTTCACGACCATCTTCGCCTGGACCTTCGGCACGGTCGGCGCGATCTTCTCGACGCAGTTCATCGTGCAGGCGATCGCCTCGACACCCAGCGCCGACGACGCCCGCAAAGCGACCCTCTACGCGGCGGCGTTCTGCCTCCCGCTCGGCTTCCTGCTCGCCCTGATCGGCGTTGCGGCGAAGTTCCTCTACCCCGACATGAACAGCCTCTACGCGCTGCCGGTATTCCTGGAGAAGATGCCGCCGCTGGCCTCCGCTTTCGTCACGACGTCGCTGGTCGCCTCGATCTTCGTCAGCGTCTGCACGGTCGCACTCGCCATCGCCTCGCTCGTGGTGCGTGACTTCTATGTCCCCTACTGGAAACCGACGCCGGAGCGCGAGCTGAAGATGACTCGCGTATTCTCGATCGTGATCGGCATCTTGCCGCTGGTCTTCGTGTTCTTCATCCCCGAGATCCTCAAGCTGTCGTTCTTCACGCGCGCGCTTCGGCTGTCGATCACCATCGTCGCGATGATGGGCTTCTATCTGCCGCTGTTTGCCAGCAACCGCGGCGCGACCGCCGGCCTGATCGGCGCAGCAATCTCGACGACGGTCTGGTATCTGCTCGGAAATCCCTTCGGCATCGACAACATGTACATCGCAGCAGCGACGCCCCTGATCGTGATGGCGATCGAGCGCCTCGTGCTCGGCCGCCCGCCCACCGAGCGCGCCGCCCCGACGGCCCCGCAAGGCAATGCTCTCGCAGAAAGGACTTCAGCATGATCGCAGATACCGAGATCGCGGCCGACGGTGTCGTCCGCCAGGTGGCCGGCGATCCCGACCGGTTCGACGCCTTCATTCCCTCGCCCTGCGTGCAGAACCACGCGGCCAATCTGATGCCGCTTGCGAGCGGCGACCTCGGCTGCGTCTGGTTCGGCGGCACGCAGGAAGGCATGTCGGACATATCAGTCTATTTCTCCCGCCTTGCCCGCGGCACGACGCAATGGTCGCCGGCCGAGAAATTGTCCGATGACTCCAGGCGTTCCGAGCAGAACCCGGTGTTGTTCCCTGCCCCGGATGGCACGCTGTGGCTGATGTGGACGGCGCAGCTTGCAGGTAACCAGGACACGGCCTTCGTCCGCAGGCGCCTGTCGCGCGACCATGGCCGGACCTGGGGCCCGATCGAAACGCTGTTTCCGGAGCAGCGCGGCCGCGGCACCTTCATCCGGCAGCCGATCGTGGTGCTCGACAACGGCGACTGGCTCCTGCCCGTCTTCTATTGTCACAGCACGCCGGGACGGAAATGGAATGGCGACGAGGACACCAGCGCCGTGAAGATCTCCTCCGATGCAGGCGCGACCTGGCGCGACGTGGACGTCCCGGGAAGCCGCGGCTGCGTGCATATGTGCATCGAGCGTCTTGACGACGGTTCGCTGCTCGCACTGTTTCGCAGCCGCTGGGCGGACAACATCTATCAGAGCCGATCCACCGATCACGGCCGCACCTGGACGACGCCGGTCGCGACCATCCTTCCGAACAACAACTCGTCGATCCAGTTCACGCGGCTTGCCGACGGACATCTCGCACTCGTCTTCAATGACAGCAGCGCCAATGCCACGACCGAGCGCCGCCTGTCGCTCTACGACGAGATCGAGGACGAGCTGCCACCCGTCATCGCTGGCGACGGCAAAACGGACGGACGCAGCGCGTTCTGGGGTGCGCCGAGAGCGCCGATGACGCTCGCCATCTCGAGCGACGGCGGACGGAGCTGGACCAAGCGCAACGTCGAGACCGGCGACGGCTATTGCATGACGAACAATTCGCGCGACCAGACCAACCGCGAGCTGTCATATCCCTCGGTCAAGCAGAGCGCCGACGGCGCGCTTCACATGGCCTTCACCTACCATCGCCGGGCGATCAAGCACGTTCGCGTGACCGAGCCATGGGCCACGCACATTGCCAGGGACTAGGATGATGGATGGCGGGCGGCCCCATGCGCTTGTGACAGGCGCAAGTTCCGGCATCGGCGCCGCGATCGTCGAACGCCTGCTGCGCGACAGCTGGCGCGTCACCGGAATCAGTCGCCGTCCCGCACCTTTCGACCATCCGTCGTTTGATCACTTGTCGCTTGATCTGGGCAACATCGACGCCATAGCGCCTGCTGTCGCAGGCATCGCACCGACGGCTCTCGTCCACGCCGCAGGCGTTCTCAAGGTCGGCCTGCTCGGCGCGCTCAACCATGACGACGGTGCCGCGATGTGGCGACTGCATGTCGAGGTTACCGAGCGTCTCGCCAACGCGCTCGCTCCGCGCCTGCCCGAGGGCGGGCGTATCGTCTTCATCGGCAGCCGGACCGCATCGGGCGCGTCCGGCCGTGGACAATATGCTGCGACGAAAGCGGCGCTGGTTGCGCTCGCGCGTTCATGGGCGGCCGAGCTCGCCCCACGCGGCATCACGGTCAACGTAGTTGCGCCCGCCGCAACCGAGACGCCGATGCTGAACGATCCGACGCGCGCCAATGTGGCACCCAAACTGCCGCCGATCGGCCGCTTCATTCGCCCCGAGGAAGTGGCGGCCAGCGTGGCGTTCCTGCTCTCGGCGGAAGCAGGCGCAATCACCGGGCAGCAACTCGTCATCTGCGGTGGCAGCTCGCTCTGAACGCGACGCTCGCCTGCGGCTTGCCAGATCGATCCGGCCACGCTCTACTCATCATGTCCTGACTCTGGGAGGAGACACGACATGGTACGCCACGCCGCTCTCTTGAACGGGCTGATCGCGCTCGCCTGTTCTGCGCCCGCCAGTGCAGAGGTCGCACGGTTCAACGTCCTCGATCGCACCACCTCCGCCCTGCAAGGTCGCAGCTTCGGCGCCGCCGGTCAGGTCGAGAGGATCACGGCGAGCGCCACCATCGCGCTCGATCCGGCCAATCCCCGCAACGCAGTCATCACCGATCTCGACCGAGCGCCGCGTAATGCTGACGGCAAGGTCGAGGCAACCAGCGACGTGGTCGTCCTCCGCCCTGCGCATCCGAACGGCATCCTGCTGTTCGAAATACCAAACCGTGGACGCAGGCTGATATCGGCGTGGTTCGACAATAGCTCGATCCAGGGAAGCATTCGTCTCGACCAGGCGGATGACATGGGCCGCGGCTTCCTGCTGTCGCAGGGCTACACGCTGGTCTGGGCGGGCTGGCAGGCGGATGCGCCCACGGGCGCTGGCTTGCTGGGGATCCAGGTGCCGGTCGTCGCCGGAATCACCGGGCCGGTCCGCGAGGAGTGGAGCTTTGGCGACACGACCAATCCGCACCGGGCGACACTGAGCTATCCCGTCTCGGACCGGGGTAGCGCGCAATTGTCGGTGCACGCTCGCGCCGATGACCCGCGGCAAACTCCACCGGAGCTCAAGTTGACCTTCGTTGACGACACGACGATCGAGATCACGCGCCCGCCCGGCTTGATCGCGGATGCGCTGTACGAGCTGACCTACACGGCGCGCGACCCGAAGGTAACCGGCATGGGACTTGCCGCAATCCGCGACGTCGCCGCCTTCCTGAGACGTGAGGGCGGCCCGGCCAATCCGCTCGCGGCCAATGGGCAGAGCGGCATCTCGCGAGCGATCGGACTTGGCATCTCGCAGTCCGGTCGCGTGCTTCGCGACGTGCTTTATTTTGGCATGAACGAGGACGAAGCCGGACGTCTGGTTTTCGAGGCGATGATGCCGATCATCCCCGGCGCGCGGCGCAGCTTCACCAATGACCGTTTTGCCGAGCCAGGCCGCAATCCCGGACCTGAATTCGATCGGCTCTATCCCGTGCTGCGCTTCCCCTTCACTTATGCCGTGACGGAGGATGCGTTCACTGGCCGGCGCGACGGGCTGTTGCTTCGGTGCAGTCTGACCAACACATGCCCGCGCATCATGCAAATCGACTCCGAGTTCGAGTTCTGGGGGTCCGAAGCGAGCTTGCTCGTTACCGACACGCGCGGGCGCGATCTGGAACCGCCACCCGAGGTGCGGCTCTACATGGTCACGGGCAGTCCACACGGCAATGTCGCGACTGCCGTCGTGACACACAGGCCGACCTGCACCCTGCCTCTCAATCCCGTGTATGGCGGTCCAGCCTTCCGCGCGCTGCTCTCCGATTTGCGCGCGTGGATCACCGACGACGTGGCACCGCCGGCAAGCCGCTACCCGACACTGGCGCAGAATACGCTTGCAGCAGCCGGCGACGTCTATCCGGTGCCGATACCGGGCCTCAGCTATCGCGCTCAGTATGCGCGCGCCGAGGCGATCGAGCAGGCAGCTCCGTTGCCGAAGGTGCGCGGGGAATATCCGCTCTATCTGCCGCGCGCCGGTGCTGATGGCAACGCGCTGGCCGGCGTCCGACTGCCATTGCTTGGTGCGGCTCGCGCGACCTACACGGGATGGAATGCGATCGCCGGAGCAGACGGCGCGCAGACGCTATGCACCCAGATGGGCGGCACGCTCGCCTTCGCCGGCACGCGCGCCGAGCGCCTCGCCGCCGGCGATCCCCGCCCCTCGATCGAGGAGCTCTATCCGACGCCGGATTCTTATGTGGCCGCGGTCAAGGCTGCAAGCGTGCGCATGGTCGACGACCGCCTCCTCCTTCCCGAGGATGCAGCCGATGCCGTCGCCGCAGCTCAAGCCGGCACGCTGGCCCGACTGGCGCCTTAAAGCGCGATGAGAATGGGATGAATCACCATCGCGCCTTAGGTTATTGTTTGAGCATGATCTTTTCGGAAAGCCGCTTCGCACTTTTCCGGATCATGCTCTAGCAATTCCTGTGCAAGCGAAGTGCCGGCAAGCCGGCGGCAACCTAGTATACACTTGTATAGTCGCCGCGATTGACGGTTGGAACTAAGCTCTCGTCAACGGTCGGGATCGTCGTTGTCGTCCCGCCGATGCCCGTTTTCGGGATTGCGGATCGTGCAAGTACCCCATGCAGGACCACTCGTTGCGATCGTAGACGACGACAACTCGGTTCGTACCGCAGTTGGCGGGCTGTTGCGCTCCATTGGTGTTTCTGCGGAAGTCTTTGCATCTGCGGAGGAGTTTTTGCGCTTCGCGAAGATGGACCAGGTTGGTTGCTTGGTCGTCGACGCCAATATGCCGAACATGAGCGGACTTGATCTGCACCAGACGCTGCTCGACCAGGGAAATTCGATCCCCACGATCGTCATAACCGCCTACCCGAGCGACCATGTCCGCGCGCGCGCACAGCAGGATGGCGTGCGTTGCCTGCTCGCCAAGCCGTTCAACGAGGACGATCTGCTCAGCGCCATTCGTAACGCCCTGGCGCAAGCAGACCGGTGACCGTCAGGCCACCTTGCCGCTGTCGTTCGATTTTCCCAGCGCAAGAAGAACCCGGTCGGCCATGCGCGACAACTCGGGCAGCGACTTCGCATGCATCTTTCGCATCACCTGGCCGCGATGAACCTTGACGGTGATCTCGCTGAGGCCAAGCTCCGCCGCGATCTGCTTGTTCAGCCGGCCGCTCACCACCAGCGCCATGACTTCGCGCTCCCGCGGCGTCAACGTTTCGAAGCGGGTCTTCAGCTCAGCGGTGATCTTCTCCTGTTCGAGCCAGGCCCGGTCGCGGGCATGGCCAAGCTGGATCGCGTCGAGCAGGTCTTGCTCGCGAAATGGCTTTGTCAGGAATTCGATCGCGCCGCCCTTCATCGCCTGAACGGACATCGGGATATCGGCATGGCCGGTGATGAAGATGATCGGCAACTGCCGCTTGCCGGTGCCGAGCTCGCGCTGCAACTCGAGTCCGCTCTGTCCCGGCAGACGCACATCGAGCACCAGGCAGGTTGGTCCTTCCGGACGCCCCGCCTCCAGAAACTCGCCGACCGAACCCATCAGGCTGACCCGGAATCCCGCCGACCGCAGCAGATTCCCAAGCGATTGCCTTATGCTCGGATCGTCATCGATCACGACCACTGTCGCGGGTTGATCCTTGTCCTTGGGCTCCGCCACAAGCGCACCTTGACACGTGCTTCGACCAAGGAGTGTAGCGGCCCCCCCAAGACGAGGGAAGCCGCCGATCAGCCCGCGTGGCCATCCATCCGCAACCTTCCGGTGAAATAGACTGAACCATTCAGTACGCTCGACTATGCCATCGTATAGCTAGCGAAGCGAAACGAATTCAGTAGGTTAGTAGCATGAGCAGCGAAACCATATCACTCGTGTTCCCGGCGCTCGGCGTTACGATGCTGATCGCCGCGATCGTCCTGCTCGCCGGCGTGTAGCCCGCCTCAACGGGTGCGCCTTCTGGCGGACGCCAAGCGCAGGCAACGCCGGCACTCGTTAAGCAAACCTTAGCGCGGGCCGCCACTCCGCCATCGGACATCATCTGCTGCGTTGCACCGAAACCCGTCCGGCGTGTCAGCGTTCGAACCGTTCCACCAGAAAATCGATGAACAGACGCACCTTGAGTGCGAGATGGCGTGTCGGCGGATAGAGTGCGTAGAGCGCCAGCGGCGGCGCATGATAGTCATCGAGACAGGTCCGCAAGCGCCCCGTCTGCAATGCGTCCTCGCCGATGAAGACAGGGAGCAACGCAATCCCCCGCCCGGCCACCGCGGCATCGCGCAGCACTTCGGCATTGTTGACGCATAGCGTCCAGGAGGGCTGGATCCAGTGATCGCCGTCCTTGCCCGACAGCTTCCACTGGTTGCCGGTGGAGAGGAATCCGTAAGTGAGGCAGTTGTGACCGCGCAAATCGTTGGGATGCGACGGCACGCCGTGGCTACTGAAGTAATCCGGTGAGGCACAGATCACACGGGCGATCGGCGCGATCTTGCGCGCGATCAGGCTCGACGACTCCAGGTCGGCAATCCGCAACGTGACGTCGAGACCGTCCTGGAGCGGATCGACATTCTCGTCGCTCAGCACGAGCTGGATGCGAAGCTCGGGATAGCGCCGCATGAACTCGGCAATCGCCGGCCCGAGCCGAAGCGTGCCGAACGACATCGGCGCATTGACCCGCAGCAATCCGCGCGGTGTCGCCTGCGATTGGGTGACGGTCTGGTCCGCGGCCTCTAGCTCGCCGATGATGCCAAGCACGCGCTCGAAATAGGCTTGGCCGTTTTCGGTCGGGCTGACCCGGCGCGTGGTGCGGTTCAAGAGCTGCACGCCGAGTTCGTCCTCCAGCTCCCCGACATACTTGCTCACCGCGGACCGCGACAACCGCAGCGCCCGGCCCGCTTCGGAAAAGCTGCCGAGCTCGACCACTTTCGCAAAAGCCCGCAGGCTTGCCAGCTTGTCCATTCCGGCATCCATCCAATTGTTTCCAATTCATAGACAGTGATGCCATGAAACGCCAGATTGTCTTTGGAATGGAGCAGAACAATATTTCGGTCATGACGAGCCCGCGGGGCTCACACGCAATGGAGACAAGTCATGGCCGGCCTTCACCACGTCACCGCGATTTCCGGTAACCCGCTGAGGAACCTGAAGTTCTACCAAGAGCTCCTGGGCCTGCGGCTGGTCAAGAAGACCGTGAATTTCGACGATCCCGGCACCTATCATCTTTATTATGGCGACGAGAGCGGCACGCCCGGCACCATCCTTACCTTCTTCCCATGGGAGCATGCGGCTCCGGGCCGGGGCGGCGTCGGCCAGACCCAGCAGACCGCCTTCCGCGTCCCTGCTCGCTCGATCGGCTACTGGACCCATCGCTTCATCGAGAAGGGTGTCGCGCACGAGGCCCTGGAGAAGCGCTTTGGCGAGAGTGTGCTGTCCTTCACCGACCCCGACGGCATGAGCCTGGCTCTGGTCGGCGTTCCTGGTGCCGAGAACGAGCGCGCCTGGAGCAACAGTGACATTCCGGCCGAGCACGCGATCCGCGGCTTTCACGGCGTGACGCTGCTGCTCGATGATGCCGCCAAGACAGGCGCCATCCTGAGCAACGTGCTCGGCTTCGAGGCCGCCGGCCGCGAAGGTTCGATCAGCCGCTATCGTTCGCCGAACGCAGTCGGTGGCGTCGTCGACATCTATGAGGCCAAGGGCTTTCTGCCCGGCCGCATGGGTCGCGGCTCCGTGCATCATATCGCCTTCCGCGCCGCCGACGACGCAACTGAAGCGGAGATGGCGCGCAAGCTCGTGACCGAGCACGGCATGCAACCGACCGAGCAGAAGGACCGCAACTACTTCCGCTCGATCTATTTCCGCGAGCCCGGCGGCATCCTGTTCGAGATCGCGACCGACATTCCGGGCTTCGCAGTTGACGAGCCGCTCGCAACGCTCGGCGAGGCCTTGAAGCTCCCGCCCTTCCTGGAGGCGCATCGCAAGGACATCGAAGGCGTGCTGGCCCCGCTGAACGATGAAAAGGCGGCGTGATGAGCAAGCTCTCTTTCATCCACCGCTTCGAGAAGGGCACGCGGCGCGATCTCGCGCCGCTGCTGCTCCTGCACGGCACAGGTGGCGACGAGAACGACCTGATCCCGCTCGGCCGCATGGTCGCTCCTGACCGCGCATTGTTGTCGATGCGCGGGCAAGTGCTGGAAGGCGGCGCGCCACGCTTCTTCCGGCGTCTTGCCGAAGGCGTGTTCGACGAGGCGGACGTCGTGCGCCGCGCGCACGAGCTCGCTGACTTCGTCGATGCCGCACGCAACGAGTACGGCATCGCGGCGCCTGTGGCGCTCGGCTATTCCAATGGCGCCAACATCGCCGCAGCCATCCTGCTGCTTCGACCGCAAACCCTGCGCGGTGCCGTGCTGCTGCGCGCGATGGCGCCGCTGGCAAAGCCTCCGCAAGCCGATCTCGCCGGCAAGTCGGTGCTGCTGCTCTCCGGCCAGCACGATCCGATCGTTCCGCCCGACAACATCGAAGGCCTTGCCAAGACGCTGGTCGAATCGGGCGCGCGCGTCGAGGGCCGCGTGTTGCCGGTCGGCCACCAACTCTCGCAGCTCGACGTCAATCTGGCGCGCGAGTGGCTGGCCGAGAAAGGATTGTCCGACGGCTCACGCCGCAACGAAGCCGCGAACGCATGAGGTTCATCACGGCCGCAACACTCCGGCGCCGATTGTGTAACGCAATCGGCGCCAGCCGATGACAATGCCGGTCAGCGAGAACAGGAAGCCGAGGGCACACAAGCCGACGATCAGAACGCTGCGCAGGTGCGGATGCGCCAGCAGGATCGGAAAATCGAGCGTGTGCAGCGCGCTGTAGAACCAACGATAGGCCCGTCGCGACGGGTCCAGCCTTTGCAGCACGGCACCGTTAGCGCCATCGATGTCGAACCAGACCTCACCGCATTTCGCGCGATAAACGGGTGCGCCCGGCAGCGCGGACGATGCCGGATAATCATCATTCGCACTGAGCGGCGTTGGAACGCCACATCCAGCCGCAAGGCGCTCGATCAATCCTGAGAAATCGCGAGCACTCAAGAACGGCTGTTGCTCGTCCGGTTTCGAATCTCCTGCCCTGACCAGGATCTGCCTGTCGAGACCGACGCGATCGCGGCGATAGAAGCTGCCGTTGAAGGCGAACCACTCGAGCTCGCGGGCCGATGGTGAGATCGGCGGCCAGTTCACCGCCGCAAGCGCGGACCAGTCGGGCGCGGCAGAGGCGATATTCGCTTCGGCCTGTATCAACTGCCCGCGCGAGAACAAGCGCCCGTGGTCCATGGACAGCCAGCCGCTGAAGATCCAGGTCAGAAGGAAGGTCGTCGCAAGCAATCCAATGACGTGATGCAGAGCATGCCAGCCACGATAGGGTGACAACTTTCGGCCTTCGCGAAGCCTAACCCGTGCAATCCCGAGCGCAGCGCCAAGCACGGCTGCGATCAATGCGAGCAGCGAGAGGCTCCAGACCACCCCGTCCCACAGCGACCAGTTGCGCCTCAGCACAGTCGGATAGATCCAGTGCACGACGCTGCCAACGAGATTCCACCCGCGCTCGCGCCGCGTCGTATCCAGGACGATCTCGCCCGTGACCGACGACACGTAAAGCTCCGTCCCATCAGCGTCGTCGAGTGCCACGCGGAACAGCGGCCGATGCCGATCGAAGCCGTTCGGCACGCTCCATTGATCATGGTCGGCAAGCGCGACGACCGACGCGCGGGCAACATCGAGCCCGCGCCGTCGCGCATGACCGGTCGCGATGGCAAGTGCAACGTCCGGTGATGTCACAGCTGCGTCGGTGCCAGCTGTTGCGCGGATCGCCCGCGACAGCGACGGAGTCGCGATAACATAGACGGGACCGTCGCTCCGCTGGATCAGCCGGACATGCGCGGCGTCGGACAGCCCGCTCGCCCTCACGGCGTCTGACGGACCAATCACCTCGCCTGCTTGTGCCAGTGGCGCGAGACCTTCGAAACGTTCCGCTTCGCCGAGCGAGGGAAACGGAACGAAGTGCATCACGATTCCGCTTGCGAACCACATCGCAAACAGCAGGCAGAACGCAATGCCGAGCCAGCGGTGCAGCAGGATCGTCGCGCCCATCATACGATCATCACCTTACCACTTGAACGCAGCGGAGATCTCATAGGTGCGCGGCGCTCCCAGCAGGACCTGATCGAGGTAGAACGGATCGCCCCAGATCGCATAGCGTTTGTCGGTGATGTTGCGCACGCGGAACGTCAGGCGCGTCTGCTCGACGGCGGAGAATACCGATTTCGGGATGTCTACGAAAGCGTAGACGTCCGCGACCGTGTAGGCGTTCAGCGTCACGGTGTTCGCATCCGTGTTGTAGCGATCGCCGACGTGACGTCCGACCACGCCGAGCTCCACCGGCCATGGCGTGAAGAAGCGATAGGATGCGCCGGCATTGGCGACGATGCGCGGCACGTTGGGCGGCGTATTGCCGGAGAAAGAGCCACCGGCGAAATTGTAGTCGGCATAGCGCGCATCGACATAGGCGATATTGCCCCACAGCCGCACGGCGTCCGTCACGCGCACGGCACCGGCGAGCTCCACACCCTTTGACTCCTGCTGTCCGGCGATATTGAGCTGCATGCCGCCAGCGGCTGCGTAGACGTTCTTGCGCAGGATGTCGTAGGCCGAGAACGACCACTCCGCCCTGTTGTCCCAGAACAGATGCTTGACGCCGGTCTCGTAGGTGCGCGACGTCGTCAGGTCGAGCGGCTGGGTAGGCGCGAGCAGGAAGATGTTGTTGGCCGAGACATCGGCGCCGGTCGCGTACTGGCTGAAGAAGGTCAGGCCGGGCACGGCTTCCCAGGTGTAGCCGATGCGACCGGTCACCGGCGCCCAGTCTTTCGAGAACGGGAAGCCCGCCTTCTCAAGACCGCTGACGTTGGTCGAATTGCGATCGAGCCCGATATGCTCTACGCGCAGGCCGCCGATCAGCGCGAAGCTTCGCGTGATCTTCAGCCGGTCCTCGAACGACAGCGCCTCGTTGTCGATCCGCGCCGTCTGTTGCTGCGTCGTGAGCAGGCCATAATAACCACGCGCGGGATCCACCAGCGTGACGGTATCATCGGGGAAGTTGGCTGCACCCGGCCTGACAAAATCGAGATAGCTTGACGACAGAGTCGTGACGAGGCGGTTGTCAAAGCCTGCGATATTCGCATCCCAGGTCAGGTCGGTGATGTTGCCGACGAGGCGCTGGCTGTGTGCGACATAGAAGCGCTCCCGGTCCACCAAATTCGTCGTGGAATTGAACGCCTCGACTTCATTGTTGAACCAGCTGCGCTCGGCGCCATAGGCATAGGCCTGACTCTTCAAGGTCAGGTCGGGCGCCAGCTTCAGCTCGAAACCGCCACGCAGCCACACCTCCTGCGCGACGTTGCGATTATCGAGAACGTTATAGTTGGTGTTGAAGGTGCGATCATCGATCGTGACCGCACCGAGATTCGTGCCGTTGAAGTTGGAGACATAATTGCCGGAGACGATACCCGACGTCGCATGCGAGCCGCTATAGGCCACCGGCACCAGCGGCGCACCCCAATAGGCCTTGCCGCGATCTTCCCGGTACTCGATTGCGCCCCAGACTTTGAGACTGTCCGAGATGCGATAGTTGAGCTGGCCGGAGACGTCGAGCGTCTTGGTATTGGTGTCGTCGGCAAAGCCGTTGAGCGAGGAACGGCTGATGTCGAAGCGGTAGTCCAATCCCTGGACATTGGTGCTACCGCCCGAGCCATAATGCGTGCGGAACGAGTTCAGCGAGTCATATGAAAAGTCCGCCTCATTCTGGACCGGTCCGGTGTGCGGCTGCTTGGTCACGAAATTGATCGCGCCGCCGCTGGCGCCCTCGCCCGACATCAGCGAGGCCGGCCCCTTCAGAAATTCCACGGCTTCGAGATTGGCAGTGTCCGCGATCCGCGAGGTCATGTTCTGCGGGCCGATCTTGATGCCGTTGTAGAGGATATTGATCTGGCTGTTGGTGAAGCCGCGCATCGAGAAGGCCGAGGGCTCTGCCGGATTGTCGCCTGAGGTGACGCCGACGGCGCCCTGCGCGACCTCGGACACGGTGCGATAGCCCTGCTCCCGCATGGTCTCGGCCGAGATCACCTCGACGGTCGCGGGCGTCTCGCGTACGGTCAGGCCGAGGCGCGAGGCGCTTTCGGCCACGGCATTGGTGTTGAGCGGTGTCTGCGCGGCTGCAGCCGGCACGACGGGCTTGGGAGCTGTCGATGCGGTCGCCGACCTGCGCGCGGCCGCGCGCCGTGCGCTCTGCGCCTCCCGGCCGGCCGGCTTGACCTGCTTGCGGGATTGTGCGGGCGACACCTCGACCGGCGGCAGGGGTTCGCGGGCCTGCTGCGCCAGCGCAGCAGGCATATCGACGGCAGCAAACGATGTGAGGGCGGCGGAGGCGAGCAGGAAGGCGCGCGGTCGTACAATACGGGTAGGAGACACAGTTCGAGAAACCTCGGTATGACGTCAGTGGCACGTCACAGCGAACCAAGTCTCAACCTTCAGGGCGTTTCTCGCCCCCGGCTAAGCCAAATGTCTGTACTCCCCGACCGACATCTTCGCGTGTGACCACGGCTGACGGCAGGTCTCCTGGCTCGCGGGTCGTGACCTCTTCGCCGCCTTCCCGGGACCGAGAGCCCAGTGGCTTGTGACGAAGGATTCTCCGCTTACAGTTGCGGGGGCAGCTGCGGCTTTGGGGAAATCCCCGCACCGCATTCCCTTTTCATCCCCGGATGGGGAAACCGTCGCGCGCATCTATGATTAAGAGCGAGAGAGAGTCAATGTGCAGGCTGCGGCGTTCTCGCCGTAACGGTGCAAACGTCTTTGGAGATGCTGAATGGAAGGGGACACCTTCCTCTGGTTGGTCCGGCATGCGGTCGTCGACGGCGTCGCGGGGACGATCCACGCCATGGATGCGCCGGCCGATCTCAGCGACCCGGGCCGCCTCGACGCGCTACGACGGTGTCTGCCGCAGGGGGCCGCGAGCTACGCGAGCCCGGCCCGACGGACCGTCGACACGGCGCACGCCCTCGCGCTCGATCCGATCCTCATGTCCGAATTCAGCGAGCAGGATTTTGGCGAATGGACCGGGCGACGTCATGATGATCTCGCCGCCGCGGGCGGCGACGCCTATCCAAAATTCTGGGCCGATCCGGCCGGCTCAAGGCCTCCGGGCGGTGAAAGCTTCGAAGACCAGATCGCCAGAACCCGCGAAGGACTTCACCGTATCGAAAGAGGATCAGCGATTCTGGTCGTCCATTCCGGCACCGTCCGCGCTGCGCTGTGCATCGCCCTCGATCTCGCACCGCAGGCATCCCTGCGGTTTGGGATCGATCCGCTCTCGCTCACTCGCATCGACCGCCTGTCGAACGGCTGGCGAGTCGTCTCCGTCAATCAAACTATCGCTTGAAGCCGTAAAGCGCGATGAGATTGGGAGGAATCGTCATCGCGCTTTAGGTTGTTGTTTGAGCATGATCTCCGCGCAAACGCGTTCCGCGTTTGTCGCGAGGGAAAACCGCTACGCACTTTTCCGGATCATGCCCTATGCAGGACGATCCGGAACGTTGGCCTGCGCGAACGTCGCCATGCCATTGTGCAGGGCGCAGGCGAGCCGCACCAGCGGCAGTGCGATCGCCGCGCCCGATCCCTCGCCGAGCCGGAGATCGAGGCTGACCAGCGGCTGAACGTTGAGCGCACGAAGTACCAGGCGATGCCCCTGCTCCGCCGACTGGTGCGACGGCAGCAGGAACGGCTGGCATGACGGATTGAGGCGCGCGGCTGCCAGCGCGGCAACCGACACGATGAATCCGTCGATCAAGATCGGAATACGCCGCTGCGCTGCCGCGATGATCGCGCCGCAGATCGCCGCGATTTCGAGGCCGCCGACCGTACGGAGGACCTCCTCCGCAGATGCACCTGCCTTCGTCAAGCCATGCCGCGCAAGTGCAGTGTCGATTACGCGCGCCTTGCGAGCCCGGCCCGCGGCATCAACGCCGGTGCCGCTGCCTGCGATTTCATCGGCACCCACGCCAAGCAGGCTCGCCGCGATCGCTGCCGAAGCCGTGGTGTTGCCAATGCCCATTTCGCCGAGGATCAGAAGGTCGGGTTGTCCTTCCGCCGCGCGCACCACCGCGCGCTGCCCGCATTCGAACGCAAAGACCAGCTCCACTGGCTCGATCGCAGCTTCCGCACTGAAGTCGCGGGTGCCACAGCGCGGCTTGTCGGTGATGATGCCCGGCACTGGCGATGGCGCCAGCGTGCCCGCGTCCACGACCTCAAGACTTGAGCCCAGTTCACGCGCCAGCACCGAGATCGCCGCACCGCCAGCGGCGAAGTTCGACATCATCGCGATCGTGACTTCCTGCGGATAGGCGGAGACGCCCTGGGCGACGATGCCGTGATCGCCAGCAAAGACGATGATTGGCGCGCGCGCGGCGCGCGGCTGATCCGTCTCCTGCAGGCCCGCAAGGTCGATTGCGACCTGCTCGAGCCGGCCGAGTGCACCGGCCGGCTTGGTCAGTTGCGCCTGCCGCGCGATCGCCGCCTCGCGGTGCGCGGTAGAGATGCCCGGGCATTTCTCGTAGACCCAATCGGGGAGCATGTCGTTGCCTCCGTTCACGCGACCGCGATCGCGTCACGCTCTGCGTTTGAGAATGTAGCTGTCCATGATCCAGCCGTGCCGTTCGCGCGCCTCTTGGCGTACCGCGACGATGCGCGCGCCTATCTCGGCCAATGCACCCGACATGACGACCTGATCGGGCATTCCGAGATAGGCGCCCCACCATATCTGCAGGCCTTCCGGATCGAGTGACTGAAACGCCGTGCCACCATCGAGCATCACGACCACGGTGTCGGTACCGTCAGGCCAGCCGCCTTCGCGCAGGCGCCGCCCTGTCGTCACCAGGAAAGGCTCGCCGATATCGTTCAGCGGCAGCGCGTGCGCCGCGCACAGCGCCTGGATCGAGGTGATGCCGGGGACGACTTCGATCGCCGGCAAAGGGTCGAGCCGTCGCGCGATCCGCAAGGAGGAATCATAGAGCGACGGATCGCCCCAGATCAGCAACGCAACGCGGCCATCATGTCCGAGATGTCCCGCGATCGCCTGCGACCATGTCGCCGCGACCGCGTTGTGCCAGTCGTCGACCCCCTTGCGGTAGTCGGCATCGCCGACATCACGCTCCGGCAGATCGAACTCTGCGAGACGCGTCTCTTTGCTGGTGAGCACATCAGCGCAAATCGTCCGCCGCAGTTCGGCGAGATCGGACTTCTGCGTCCCCTTGCGCGGGATCAGGACAAGGTCGGCCGCGTTGATGGCGCGGATCGCGGCCAGCGTGAGCTGCTCCGGATCGCCGCAACCAATGCCTATCAGAGAAAGCGTCAGCATGATGATCCGTCAACCTCCGCCAGCGCGCCGAACAGGATGACGGCAGCTGTGGTCGCGGGCGCGGCCTGCGCGAGTTCTTCGGCGAGTTTCGCGATGGTCGTGCGTACCAGCCGCTCATCGTTGCGGCCCAGGGATTCCGCAAACAACGCCGGCGTATCCGGCGAAAGACCCTGCGCGATCAGCCTTGCGGCCAGTTCCGGAAACGTGCGCCGGCCCATATAGACCACCGTCGTGGCGTCCGGGTCGGCCAGCGCCGCCCAGTTCAGATTTTGCGGCAACTGCCCGGTCACATCGGCCCCGGTCACGAACTGCACCCGGCGCGCGGTGTTTCGCCGGGTCAGGGGGATGCCGGCTTGCGCCGCCGCGACGCAGGCCGAGGTGACGCCGGGCACGATCTCGTAGCCGATCCCCGACACCCGAAGCGTCTCGATCTCCTCCTCGAGCCGGCCGAAGATGCCGGCATCGCCGGATTTCAACCGCACCACGCGTGCGCCGGTCGCCGCATAATCAACCAGCAGGCGGTTGACGTGCTGCTGCTTGGTCGAAGGCCTCCCGGCGCGTTTTCCGACCGCCACCAGATTGGCGCCGGGCCTGGCAAGCTCGAGGATCGCACCGGAAGCGAGATCGTCGTAGAGCACGACGTCGGCCTCGCGCAGCCGCGCGGCGCCCTTGAGCGTCAAGAGCTCGGGATCGCCGGGACCGGCAGAGATGAAGGAGACGAAGCCGCTCACCGGTCCTCCGAAATCAAATGAAAGAAGGTGCCCGTCGCATGCCCGCGCCGCGATCCGGTCTCCGCGACAACAGCGCCTGTCGCGTCACGCACGATCGCAAGCGGTACATCAGGCTGCGCGAGAATCGTCGAATAATGGAATTCATGACCGCGCAGGCGTGCGCCGGGCTGATGTCCCGGCATCGGCGCCGCGAGCTCGGCCAGCCGATAGCCGAGATGCATGCGCCGCTTGGCAAAGCTCGTCTGAAGGCCCAGAAGGCTCAGCATCTCGTGCCGCGCGCCGTCGGCGTCGGTCAGGGCCGCGCCCATCACCATGTAGCCGCCGCATTCGCCGTGCACCGGCCGCGTCTCGGCGAAGGCGCGCAAACGCTCGCGGAAGCGCGTATTCGCCGCGATGCGACCGGCGTGCAATTCCGGATAGCCGCCGGGCAGCCAGCACACGTCGGCGCTCGCATCGGGCCCCTCATCGGCGAGCGGCGAGAAGGGCAGGATCTCGGCACCGGCGGCGCGCCAGGCCTCGAGCATGTGCGGATAGACGAAGGAGAACGCCGCATCGCGCGCCAGTGCAATGCGCTGGCCGGGCGGCGTAACGCTAAGCCGGTTCGTGATGGGCTGCGATGTCCATGCGGATGCAGCGCCTAGCACGGCGTCGAGATCGACGTGCTCGCCGACGAAGCGCGCGGCCTCACCGATCAGGCGACCGATCTCCATCTGCTCCTCCGCCTGCACCAGGCCGAGATGCCGCTTCGGCAGGCTGATCTCGGCATGACGCGGCAGCGCGCCGAACACGGCAATGCCCGCATCCTTCAACGCACGCCGCACGAGGTCCTCATGCCGCAGGCTCGCGACGCGGTTGAGCACGACGCCTGCAAGCTGCACACCGCGGCGATAATCTCGCAGGCCCGCGGCAATCGCCGCGGCTGTCTGCGCCTGGCCGGACGGATCGATCACCAGCAGCACGGGCCAGCCCATCATCTCCGCGATGTCGGCGGTGGCACCAGTGCCCGAGACGCCGCGCGCAGCGACGCCGTCGAACAGGCCCATCGAGCCCTCGGCCAGTACGAGATCGGCATTCGCACCACGGCTGACGAGATCTTCGATCGTCGCGCGATCCATCGCCCAGCTGTCGATGTTGACGGAGGCGCGTCCCGTGGCGGCCGCATGAAAGGCCGGGTCGATGTAGTCGGGGCCGCTCTTGAAGCACTGCACCTTGAGGCCGCGATCGCGATAGGCGCGTGCGAGCGCCAGCGTCAGCGTCGTCTTGCCGACGCCGGAAGCCGGCGCCGATATGACGAGACCTGTCGCCATCACGATGCCTCCGGAAAGCGCGGCGCAGGACCAACCGGCCGGTAGCGGCGGTCGTAGTCGGCTGCATAAAGGCGGCTCTCGGAGAACTCCTCCGAGCCAAGCGTGCGACCGACCAGGATGAGCGCCGTGCGTTCGAGCTCGGTGCCGACCGCCGCATCGAGCGTTGCGAGCGTGGCGCGCACGATGCGCTGGTCCGGCCAGCTCGCGCGCCAGACGATCGCCACCGGACAGTCCGCGCCATAATGCGGCTTCAGATCCGCGACGACCTTGTCGAGCAGATGGATCGAGAGATGGATTGCGAGCACCGCGCCGGTCGCGGCAAAAGTCGCGAGCTTCTCACCCTCCGGCATCGCGCTCGCCCGGCCTGGCGTGCGCGTCAGCACCACGGACTGCGCAAGCCCTGGCAACGTCAGTTCGGCCTCCAATGCCGCCGCAGCAGCCGAGAACGAGGGCACGCCCGGCGTGACGGTGAAGGGAATGCCGAGAGCACGCAGGCGGCGCAATTGCTCACCCATCGCCGACCAGATCGACAGGTCGCCCGAATGCAGCCGCGCAACGTCCTTGGCTTCCGCATGGGCACTGGCGATCTCAGCGATGATCTCGTCGAGCGACAGCGGCGCCGTATTGACGATCCGCGCGCCCTTCGGGCAGTGCGCCAGGACGCCTTCGGGCACGAGCGAGCCCGCATAGAGGCACACCGGCGAGGCCGCGATCAGATCGCGCCCGCGCAAAGTGAGGAGGTCGGCGGCGCCCGGACCCGCCCCAATGAAATGCACGGTCATTCGCCGTCTCCCTCCGCAATCGCCGCGGTCGCGGTCCGGTCCCGCGAGACCACGCGCGTCGCAACCAGTCTCGCGTCACGACCCGCTGCCGCGAGCGCGACGGCTTCCGCCACCGAGCCGGTACCGAATTTTTCCTTGATGCGCTTTGACTGCGTCGGCGTCGTGATGCCGGCGAGCACATCGACCGAAACAGCCATGATCGGCAGGTTGAATTCACCCGCCAGCAACTTCAGCGCCGCGCTGTCCGCCTTGTCGCTGACGGTTGCAACGGCCGCGAGACCTTTCACACCGCCCGCGGCGAGAAGTGCCTCGCGCAGTGCGGCGAGCGTGGCGTCGCGCTTGAAGCCGAGCCCTGCGACCTTCATCGCACCACGCTCCATTGCACGACCGGCCGCGCCGCCTCCCAGGACCGGTAGCGCCCCAACGGGCCCGCATGCGCGATCTCGACCCGCATTAGTTCGCCGCCAAGGCGCCGGTTTAGCTCCACCAGCAGCGTTTCCGTCTCTAGCGTCACGGCGTGGGCCACCAGCCGCGTGCCGGGCGCAATCCGAGACCAGACGGCGTCGAACATTGTGGCATCGAGGCCGCCGCCGATGAATACGGCGTCGGGCGTCTCCAGGTCTGCCAGAGCGCCGGGCGCGTCTCCCACGATCACGGCGATCCGATGCGCTAGTCCGAAAGCCGCGGCATTGCTGCGGATGTTCGCGGCGCGATCCTCGCGCGCCTCGATCGCCATTGCCGCGCCGCCGCACAAGGCCCATTCCACCGAGATCGAGCCGGAGCCCGCGCCGATGTCCCAGAGACGTTCGCCCGGCCGCGGCGCCAGCGCCGACAAGGCCAGCGCGCGTATCGCTCGCTTCGTGATCTGGCCATCATGCACGAAGAGATCGTCGGCAAGGCCGGAGCTGCGGGGAATGCCATTCAGGCCCCTGGCCTCCAGCGCGACCGCAACAAGGTCGCCAGGCTCGGCTGTATGAGCATCTGTACGGTGCGTCACGATACGCTCGCGCTGGCCGCCGAGCGCGAATAGCGTCCAGAACGGCGATGCGCCCCAGCCCCGCTCCGTCAGCCAATTCGCCAGATCGCCGGCCGCGTTGCCGTCGCGCACGAGGCAGATGATCCGCGCGCCATTTGCGAGATGCGGCACCAGGCGCTCGAACGGGGCGGCATGGAGCGCAACGCAGATGCAAGACTCGAGTCGCCAGCCCAGCCTCGCCGCGGCAAGCGAGAATGTCGACGGCGAGGAATGCGCGATCCACTCACCCGCTTCCAATCTCTCGGCGAGGCTGGCGCCGGCACCGTGCCAGAACGGATCGCCCGACGCGAGCACCACGGTGGGCCGGCCGCGGCAGCCCAGCACGACATCGGCATCGAACGGCACTGGCCACGGGTGGCCACGATCGGTTATGCCTGCAAGCGCAAGATGGCGCTCGCCGCCGAACACCGTCTCGGCCCTGGCAAGTGCCTTTCGGCTTGCCTCGGAGAGGCCGGCAAGGCCATCTTCGCCGATACCGATGATGGTCAGCCAGGGATCAGCCATGACGCGCGCCCTCATTCTGGGCGGAACGAGTGATGCCAATGCGCTCGCCGCGGAGATCGCGCGCGCCGGCGTCGATGCGATCTATTCCTACGGAGGCCGCACCCGCACGCCGGCCGGACAGCCGCTGCCGATCCGCAGCGGTGGCTTTGGCGGCGTGAGCGGACTTGCGGATTACGTCCGGCAGGAAGGCATCACGCATGTCATCGACGCCACGCATCCCTTCGCGGCGGAGATGAGCCGCAACGCCGCCCTGGCCTGCGCGGAAACGCATACGCCCCTTGTCGCGCTCGAACGCGCGCCGTGGATCAAAGCCCCCGGTGATCACTGGATCGAGGTCGCCGACATCGCCGCCGCCCTCGCGGCCCTGCCCGAGACGCCGGCGCGCGTCTTCCTCGCGATCGGCCGGCAGCATATCGCCCCATTCCGCGAGAAGCCGCAGCACGCCTACACATTGCGATTCGTGGATCCGCCCGAGGGAACGATGCCGTTTGACGCCGAAATCATCGTGTCGCGTGGGCCGTTCACCTACCAGGGCGAAGTCGAGATGCTGCGATCGCGTGGCATCGCATGGATCGTCGCCCGCAATTCCGGCGGCGAGGGCGCGCGCGCCAAGATCGACGCGGGCCGCGCGCTTGGCCTGCCCGTCATCATGATCGCGCGGCCGCAACTGCCCCGACGGCATCGCGTCGAAAGCGTGGCCGAGGTCATGGCGTGGCTCGGTCATCGGACCTGCCTCGGCGCATAGACCCAGGGGCCGACGCGGCGCGTCTGCGAATTGCCGACGATGACGAGCGTGCGCATGTCGGCCATCCCGGGCGTCGCCTCGTTGAGCGTGACCGTCTCGATCCGCTCGTCGGGCGCGCTGATCGCGCGGGCGAAGATCACCAGCCGTTCGCCGCAGCCCGCCTCCCTCAACACCGCGAGCGCTCGGCCAAAGCCTTCCGGCCGGCTCGCCGAGCGCGGATTGTAGAGCGCGATTGCGAAGTCCGCCTCGGCTGCAAGCCGCAGGCGCTTCTCGATCAACGGCCACGGCTTGAGATTGTCCGAGAGATTGATCGCACAAAAATCATGGCCGAGCGGCGCACCTGCGCGCGCAGCAGCGGCCAGCATCGCGGTCACGCCAGGCAGAACGCGGATCGGAAGCTTCTGCCATTCTGGAGCCTGTTCAAGCGCCTCGAATACGGCCGACGCCATCGCGAACACGCCGGGATCACCGGAGGACACCACGACGACGTTTCGTCCCTCGGCCGCGAGCCGCAGTGCCTCGCTCGCGCGCTGAAGCTCCACGCGATTGTCGGACGGATGCAGCGTCAGTCCATCCCTGGGAGCAACACGCCTGACATAGGGCGCGTAGCCCACCACATCAGTCGCAGCAGCAAGGGCGGCGGAAACCTCCGGCGTCACCAGCGCCTCGTCGCCGGGCCCAAGCCCCGCAATAGTCAGCGTTCCCATCATTCGCCCGCGTCCATTCGCCGCCCGCGGCCGTGCACCAGCACGATCGCGAAATAGGGACAGTCGGCTTCGTCGATCTCGGCGAGCCGCACGACGCGTTCGCCCGGCATGGTGCCGCGCTCGACCAGCCAGGCATCGTCGAGCCTGCCGGCGGAAGCAAGCGCACGGCGCACCTTCTGCAGGTTGCGCCCCGTCTTCATGATGACGAGCGCATCGGAATTGCACATGCGCTGCTCGAGTTCGTCCTCGGCGAGCGTCCCCATCAGCACCGTCGTCACGTCGTCGCCGAGCGCGATCGGCTGGCCGACCGCGTTCCAGCAACCGGCCATGCCGGGAATGCCGGCGATCACCTCGATCTCGACACGCCCCTGCAGGCGCGCGTGCAGATGCATGAAGGAGCCGTAGAAATAAGGATCGCCCTCGCAGAGCACCACGACGTCGACCGCGCGTGCCAGCCGCGCCAGCCGCTCCGCCCATTCGTCGTAGAATCCGCCGAGCAGTCGCACATATTCCGGACTGTCGAAGGCAATCTCCGTCGTGACCGGATATTCCATCGGATATTCGGTGACATCGGCCGCAAGCATGCCCTCGACGATGCGTCGCGCCTGGCCCGGACGGCCTTGCTTACGAAAATAAGCGACGTGCCTGGCCGCACGCACCTCGCGATCGGCGCGGACGCTCATCAGGTCGGGATCGCCAGGCCCAAGGCCGCAACAGATGATACGCCCCATCTTCATTCGTTCCGGCTTGCCAGCGCATTCACGGCAGCAACGGTGATCGCCGAGCCACCGAGCCGCCCCTCGACAGTCAATGCCGGCGTTGGAGGATTCGTCATCAACGCCGCCTTGGATTCGGCCGCGCCGACGAAGCCGACCGGACAGCCTATGATCGCCGCTGGCCGCGGACAGTCGCGGTCCTCCAGCATGTTGAGCAGGTGAAACAGCGCGGTCGGCGCGTTGCCGATGGCGACGATCGCACCTTCAAGATGCGGACGCCAGAGTTCGAGCGCCGCCGCCGAGCGCGTGTTGCGCATGGCGTGCGCCAGCGCGGGCACGGCGGGATCACCGAGCGTGCAGATGACGGCATTGCCGGCCGGCAACCGCGCGCGCGTGATTCCCTCCGACACCATGCGCGCATCGCACAGGATCGACGCGCCGTTCTCGAGCGCCACGCGCGCGGTGCGCGCCATGCCCGGCGTGAAACGGATATGGGCCTCGAGCCCAACCATTCCAGCGGCATGGATCATGCGCACAACGACCTGCTCTTCGTCCGGCGCGAAGCGCGCGAGGTCGGCTTCGGCACGGATGGTCGCAAAGGATTGTCGATAGATCGCCGCGCCGTCGGTCTCGTACACGTGCGCCATCAGCGCCCTCCCATGAGCAGGGAAGGATTCTTGACGATGGCGGTGCCGCTCAGTCCGCGCAGCACCGGCGCATCACGGGTCGAGCCGGAGCGGACGAGGTCGAATCCATCGCGGGTCGCAACCAGCGTGAGCGTTGCCGGTCCCGAATGCGCACACCCCTTGGCGCAACCGGACACGTGAAGCCGTGCATCGGGTGCGATCTTCGGCGCGAGCGCTGCCGCAAGCGCGCGCGTATCGGCATGCGCCTCGCGGCAAAGCGGTGCGCCACTGCAGGCGATCACGCGCAGCGCGGGATCATCGGCCTCGGTAATGAGGCCTTCACCGCCCGGCATGTCACGCATGCCCTCCGCCAAAATCATCCGCCACGGCGTCATACGCAGCGCCGGAGCACGAGAGGCAAGACGAGTGAGCGCCGAATGCGGTAACTGGCCGAACGCGACACCCACGATCGCGCCATGCGGATAAAGACCGGGACGCGGCGCAACGGCTGCGGCGGCCGGCAGCGACTCGCCGCGCAAGGCGTCGGGCAATTTCGCGCCGTCGGCGATATGCGCCGCCATGCGTCCTCGTCCACCCTTCGCGCCGCCGGATGCCACGAACCATTCTGCCAGCGCGAGCGCGGCGGACACAGCCTCTGTGCGTGTGACGGACCGGCCAAGTTGCGCGCCGTCGACACGCACCGTCAGCCCTCCCGCGCGGTCGCGTTCGATCCGGATATCCGCGGACGCGCCAGCCAGCACACGCTCACAGCCATCATCGATAGCGAAACCGAACTTGGTCGGAAGATCGAGCGCGCTGTCGGCCAGGGCCTGCTCGAGCTCGTCGGCCATCAAGCAGGTGTCGTCGTCGACGTTCCAGAATGGCGTCACCAGAATATTGCGTCGCGATTCGGTATCGGGGTCCGAATCCAGCAGGCCCAACTGCATGAGGCCATCGAGGAGAGGCAGATGCGCCACCTCGGTCACGCCCCTCACTTGAAGATTGGCCCGGCTGGTCACGTCGATCAAACCGTTGCCATAGCGCGCGGCAAGGCTCGCAATGCCCGCCGCCTGCGTCGCCACCAGCCGACCGCCATGCGGACGCACGCGCACCACGAGGCCATCGCCCGACAGCATCGGCCGCAGCGCGCCGGGGCACCAGCCTTTGATCGCGACTGCGCTCATGAGGCCTCCTTCAGCGCTGCCGCGATCGAGTTGCGGCGCGTCTTCCAGAGCGAGGCTTCATGCAGTCGGGTGAAGCAGGTTTCCATCGCAGCCAATGCGGCCGGATTTTCCTGCGCCATGAACGTCCGAACATCGTCATTGCCGAGGGTCGCGTCATAATAGAGATCGAACAGATGCGGTGGCACGGCGCCCGCCAGATGCGCGAATGCGGCCATATGCTCGAGCGTCGCTGTGATCTCGGCAGCGCCGCGAAAACCATGGCGCATCATGCCAGCGATCCAGTCCGGATTGGCGGCGCGGGCGCGGACGACGCGCGAAATCTCCTCCGTCAGCGCGCGCGCCTGCGGCTGGTCGGGCCGCGTCGCGTCGAGGTGATAGAGCGATGGCGCGGCCGCACCTAACCTTGCCGCCGCCGCTGCAACGCCTGCTTCATGCGCGGCATAGTCGGCGGCGAGCAGCAAATCCGTCTCCGGTAGATCTTGTATATGGACGAAGGCGTCGGCGCTCGCGAGCCTCGTCTCGATGCCGGCGCGATCGGGCCGCATCTCGCCATCTGATGACAACGCCCAGGATGATGCCGACAGCCAGGCCTCGCCGGCCGCCGCACGCGAGTCTTGCGTGAAGACATCCGGTATCGAGGACAGGCCGACGCCGTATTGTCCGGGACGTGGCCCGAACACGCGCGCGACGCGCATGCGATAGGGATTTTCGTCGCCCTCGTCGTCGCGCTTCGAAAGCGCTTCGCTGGCTGCGTCGAACAATTGCGCGAGGCCCGAGAAGACGTCGCGGAACAGGCCAGACACCCGCAGCGTGACGTCGATGCGGGGACGGCCGAGCTCGGCCGGAGCGATGATGTCGTAGCCGGTCACACGTCCCGACCCGTGATCCCAGCGCGGCGCGAGACCGGCCAGATGCAGCGCCATCGCAAACTCCTCACCCGCCGTGCGCATGGTGGCGGAACCCCAGAGATCGACGACAAGCCCTTTCGGCCAGTCGCCATGATCCTGCAGGTGACGGCGCAACAGTTCTTCCGCAAGCCTGATACCTTGCGCATGCGCCGACGGCGTCGGCACGGCGCGCGGATCGACGGCAAACAAGTTGCGTCCGGTCGGCAGCACGTCCTGGCGCCCGCGATACGGCGAGCCCGCAGGCCCGGGCGCGACGCGGCGGCCGGACAACGCGGCGATCAGCGCGTCCCTCTCCGCTTCGCCGCAAGTCCCCCGGCCGAACACATGCAGGCCGTCTCCGAACTGGCTTTCCTTGAGATCGCAGACGAAACGATCGATGCGGGGTATCGCCTCGGCCGATGCAGCCGATGCGGCGAGGCCGAGATCGGCGTCGAGGCCGGCCGCGTGCGCCTCGTCGCGGATCGCAACAATGAGCCGCTGCCGGCGCGCGGGATCGAGACCATCGGCAGTCGAATATTCGTCGAGCAATTGCTCGAGCCGGCGCAGGCCCTCCGGCACAGCGGACTTCGTCAGCTGTGGCGGGAGATGGCCGATCGTGACCGCGCCGGTGCGCCGCTTGGCCTGCGCCGCCTCGCCGGGATCGTTGACGATGAAGGGATAGATGACAGGCAGATCGCCGATCAGCGCCTCGGGCCAGCAGGACGACGACAGCGCCACGGATTTTCCCGGCAGCCATTCCAGCGTGCCATGCGCGCCCATGTGCACGACGGCGTCGATGCGCTGCTGCCGGAGCCAGAGATAGAACGCGACATAGGCGTGACGCGGCGTGCGCGAAAGATCGTGATAGTCGGCGTCACGGTGACTGACCTCGCCGCGCTCCGGCTGCACTGTGATGATCGCCTTGCCGCTTTCGATCGCCGCGAAATGAAATTCGCCGCCGCGGCAGCTCGGATCGTCCTCGGGTGCACCCCAGGCACGCTCGAGGTCATCCTGCAATGCCAGTGGAAGGCAGGAAAGCGCCGCGCGATAGTCGGCGACGCTCCACGTCAACTCCTGTTTCGGCAAGACATCGCCGAGCGCACTTTGCGGCTCGACGTCGAAACCGGCCTCACCGAGATCACTGAGCAGCGCTTCAACGGAAGCGAACGCGTCGAGCCCGACCGCATGGGCGATCTGGTGTGGCCGACCGGGATAGTTGGAGAGCACGATCGCCGGCCGCTTCTCCCCCGCCGGCTTTTCCGCGAGCCCCTGCCAGGCGGCCACGCGCGCAACGACGGCAGCGATGCGCTCATCGTCCGGCCGATGGGCAAGGTGCGAAAACTGCAAATCAGGATCGCGCTCGCCGGCCGACTTGAAGCTCACCACCCCCGCGAACACGCGG
>NZ_JBBIAR010000095.1:0-31137 GCF_054185165.1 Bradyrhizobium sp. UFLA05-109
AGCGTGTCCTGAAACGTCGAGCGCGTGCCGAACAGCGGCAAAAACTGTTTCGGGCGCACCTCGCGCGAAGCCGGCCACAGCCGCGTGCCGGCACCGCCGCACATGATCAGGGGAATAATGCGTTTGTCCATCGTGCTTTCAAACCTTGTAGTAGTCGCGATACCAGCCCACGAAGTTTCGGACACCGATCTCGATCGGCGTTGACGGCGCGAACCCGGTATCGCGCATCAGATCCCCGACATCGGCGAAAGTCTCCGGCACGTCTCCCGGCTGCATCGGCAACAGATCCTTGACCGCCGTCCGGCCCAGCTCACGTTCCAGAAGTCCGACGACGTGCATCAGCTCTTCCGGATGGTGGTTACCGACATTGTAGAGCCGAGACGGCGCATTTGCGGCGGCCGGATTGTCCACAGGCACCCGATCAATCAGCTTGGATACTACACGAGTGACGTCGTCAACATAGGTGAAGTCGCGCCGCATCTTGCCATGGTTAAAGAGCCGGATCGGCCTGCCCTCCATGATGGCGTTCACAAACAGAAACATGGCCATGTCGGGCCGACCCCACGGGCCGTAGATGGTGAAGAAGCGCAAACCCGTGACGGGCAGCCGGTAGAGGTGGCTATAGGACTGCGCCATCACCTCGTTGGCCTTCTTGGTCGCGGCGTAGAAGCTCACGGGATGGTCGGTTTTGTCCTCGATTGCAAATGGCAGTTTTGTGTTGGCGCCGTAAACGGAGGATGACGAGGCATAGACGAGATGACGACAGCCATTGTGCCGGCAGCCCTCGAGCACGTTGAGGAAGCCCTGAAGATTGGAATCGACGTAAGTCTGCGGATGGTCGATCGAGTAGCGCACGCCGGCCTGCGCGGCGAGATGCACCACGGTCGCGAACTGGTGCTGAGCGAACAGTTTCGCGATCGTGTCGCGATCGGCAAGATCGGCCCGGACGAAGGAAAAGCCGCCATCCCGCTGCAACACGTCCAGCCGCGCCCGCTTCAAGGCCGGATCGTAATAGGTGTTGAGATTATCGAGCCCGACGACCGGACGGCCTTCGGCCAGAAGCTGCCGGGCCACGTGAAAACCGATGAAGCCGGCCGCGCCCGTGAGCAAAATTGCCTGATCTGCCATCATGTTCCCAAATCGTCCGCCGCAGCCTCTTTAGCCGCCGCGTCGAGGGGGCGGCAATAGCTACCACGCCCTCAGATGACAGCTATTGCAAGATCGGCGCCAAGACCATACCAAAGCGGCCGAATTCGGCGCGGGGCGTCGGGTTACGCCAACTCTGAAGAAACTCCTGTTCAAACGCGGGCGAGATGCGCCGAATCCTGCTTTCTGCGGCCAAGATCATCGTTTCCGGGGCGCTGCTCTATCTGGCGCTGCGCAAGGTGAACCCGTCCGATCTGTTCTCGCGTTTCACCGTGAGCAGCCTGTACTGGATCGCCCTCGCGATCGCGGTGACGTTCCTCCAGATCTTCGTCGGCGTGCTGCGCTGGCGCGAGATCAGCGCGGAGTGCGGCGCGCCGCTCGAGCTCGAACGCGCCATGCGCTACAACGTGATCGGAACTTTCTTCAACCAGACCCTGCCCTCGGCGATCGGCGGAGATGCCGTCCGGCTCTGGCTCGTCGCGCGCGCTGGCGCCGGCTGGCGTGCAGCGACCTATTCGATCTTCGTCGATCGCGCGATCGGCCTGATCGCGCTCGCGATCGTCATCGTCGCCAGCCTGCCCTGGAGCTATCGCCTCATCAACGATGCGCAGGGGCGCTCGGCGCTGTTGCTGCTGGACTTTGCCGCGCTCGGGGCCGGCCTCGGCTTCCTGCTGCTCGGTGCATTGAACTGGCCGTGGCTGAAGCGCTGGTGGGCCACCCACCACATTCATGCCTGCGCGGTGATCGCCAACCGCGCCATCTTCAATCGTTCGCGCGGTCCGATCGTCACGATCCTGTCGCTGCTCGTCCACGTGCTCACCGTCGTGATCGCATGGTGCGTGGTGCAATCGATCGCAGCGCCCATCAGTTTCGGCGAGACCTTCCTGCTCATTCCGCCGGTGATGCTGATCACCATGATGCCGATTTCGATCGCCGGCTGGGGCGTGCGCGAAGCGACCATGGGCCTCGCCTTCGGCTTTGCGGGCCTTGCCGCCAATGAGGGCGTCAACATCTCGCTGCTGTACGGCGCCGTGTCGTTCATCGTCGGCGCATTCGGCGGACTGGTCTGGATCTTCAGCGCGGAGAAGGCTCAGCAGGGATCGGCCCCGATAGGGGTGCCGGAGTGAGCACGTTCGCTTCCGGACCCGCGACGACGATGGGGATGTTTCTGCTCGCCCTCCTGCCTGCCGCCCTGGCCGCCCTGCTCTCGGCCTGTATCACCTGGCGGAGCATGCCCCTGTTGCAACGTTATGCATTGGCTCGGCCAAACGCGCGCTCCTCGCATCGGATTCCGACGCCGCAGGGTGCCGGCATCGCCATTGTTGCCGCAACCCTGCTGGTCGCCTCGCTTTGGGCAACCTGGTTGAATGCCTCCGTTCCGCTGGTTTTGATCGCAGCCACGGTGGTGACTGCGCTGGTCGGCTTTGCCGATGATATCAAATCCCTTCCCGTCCTGGTTCGTCTCGTGCTGCAGGCCGCCGCCGTCGGAGCCGTCGTGTTCACGACATCAGATACGCTCCGGATCATCCCGGCGCTGCCGCTGGCGGTCGAGCGCGGCCTCATCCTGCTCGCCGGCGTGTGGTTCGTGAATCTCGTCAACTTCATGGACGGGCTCGATCTGATGACGGTCTCGGAGGTGGTCCCCATCACCGCCGCGCTCGCCCTGCTTGGATGGCTCGGCGACCTGCCGTTGCCGGCCGCGCTCGTCGCGGCGGCGCTGTGCGGCGCCATGGTCGGATTTGCACCGTTCAACCGACCCATCGCAAAGGTGTTTTTGGGCGATGTCGGCAGCCTGCCGATCGGGCTCCTCCTCGGTTGGTGCCTGCTCGGGCTTGCCTGGCATCAGCAGATCGCCGCGGCGCTGCTGCTGCCGGCCTACTATCTTGCCGATTCCACCGTCACGCTGTTCCGGCGCATCGCGCGGCGCGAGCCGTTCTGGTCGGCGCATCGCTCGCATTTCTATCAGCACGCCACCGACAATGGCTTCACGGTGTCCCGCGTGGTCGGCGAGGTGTTCGCGCTCAATCTTTTGCTTGCGCTGCTCGCGATTCTCACGATCCGCATCCCGTCGACCACGGTCACGACGCTGGCGCTGCTCGCGGGCGCCGTCGCGGTCAGCTTCGTGCTGCGCAGGTTTTCTCAGGTGCGGGCGGCCTGACGCGGCTCGCAGCTTATCGGGCGTCCCGAGGCGACAACGCCAGTCGCAACCCCTCGTCGAGCGACACCTCCGGCCGCCAGCCGGTCGCGATCGCCTTCGCTAAGTTCAGTTCGAGCGAGCCGATCAGGCTGTCATGGGTGTCCTGGCGGCCGATCGCCCCGAGAACCGAGCCCAAAAGATCCTGCGGGACCGCAAACAGCCGTGGCCGCTTGCCCGCGGCCTTGGCCAGTCTCTCGATGAATTCGGGCGTCGAGACCTGCTCCTTGTCGGCGATCAGGAAGATATCGAAATTGCTCGCGGCATCGGGATAGGCGAGCCGGCGCACGATGAAGGACGAGAGGTTTTGCACGGCAAGGAAGGCGCGCTGATTGCGGATCGCGCCGAATGGAAGCGGCAATCCGAGATCGACCGCCCGGCTCAGCAGCGCAAAATTTCCCTTGGCACCGGCGCCGTAGACCAGCGGTGGCCTGATCACCGAAATCTTCATGTCGCTGTCGCGCGCCAGTGTCTTCAGACCTGCCTCGGCAGCCGCTTTGGACATGCCGTAGAGGCCGCGCGGGGTCAGGATGTGGTCCTCGCTGAACGGCGCGCCGCCCTCATTGCTGCGGCCGTGCACGAGCACGGTGCTGATGAAGATGAAATGGCGCACGCCGGCCGCTGCCGCCGATCGCGCCAGATGCAAAGTGCCGGCGATGTTGACGTTGCGATAGAGCTGGACCGCGTCCTCCTCGTGCTTGTGGTGAACGCGCGCAGCAAGGTGGACGACGGCATCGACACCGTCGAGCGCAGCCTGCCAGTTGGTTTCGGGACCGATCGAACCGATGACGACCTCGTCACCCAGTCCCCCGGGGCGGCGCACCGCGCGACGCGCCGACCAGCCCTGCTCCATCAGGGCAGGCGCGACGTGGCGGCCGACAAAGCCGCTGGCCCCCGTCACCAGTACAACCCGGTTTCGCCCGCTCATCGTTGCTCCGCCAGTTCCGGATTGCGCAACAATTCGTCGATCACGCCAGCATAGGCATTCATGGCCGTGACGCGATCGAATTTTGCGGCGGCCTTCACCGCCCGGTCCGCCATGGCCTTGGCGTCGGCGTCTGCCGCCGCGCGGATCGCATCCGCCAGCTCCTCGGGCTGGCCCGGCGCCACCACCCAGCCCAGCCCGTTCTCGACGACGGTCAATGCGGCCTCGGCCTCCGGCTCCGAAACCAGCACCACCGGACGGCCCACGGCCAGGAGATTATAGAACCGGCTCGGCACCGACACACCCGCGACGTTCTTCCGATAGGGGATGATCCAGACGTCGGCGGCGGCGAGAAACGCCTCGAGCTCGGCATCCTCGACGCGCGGCACGAACGAGACGTTGATCAGGTTCGATTCCGCCTGCAACTGCTTCAGCCGCTCGAAGCCGATCCCCCAGCCGGAGAGCAGGAAGTGGATGTCCCTCTCCTGCTGCAACATCCGCGCGGCCTCGAACACGATCTCCGGATCGTGCGTGAAACCGAGATTGCCCGACAGCCCGACGATGAAACGCGCCGGCACCGCGCGGCGGAAAGGATTGTCCGCTTCGACCGGACGCAGCGCGGGAGCGAGCGTCGCCCAGTTCGGGATGAAGCGGATCTTTTTCGCGGTCATGCCGCGGTAGCGCAGCAGCGGTCCCTCGGCGTCGCGGCCGATGGTGATGACGGCACTGAGCGTGCGGAACATGAACGCGTTGGCGACATGGATCACCCGGGTCACGATCGAGCCGGGCTTCAAGAGACCCGCCATCACCAGCACGTCGGGAAACAGATCGTGCATGATCAGCGCCGAGCGCGCGCCCTTCAGCCTTGCGGCCGCCGCGACCGCATAAGGCAGCATGAACGGCGCCGTCACGGTGAGCACCACGTCGCGGCGCTTCAACACCTTCGTCAACGCGAAGAAGGTGCGCAGCGCAAACAGGATCTCGGCAAGTGCGCGCCGGACCAGCGCCGCCTTTCCGGTCATCCGGTTCTTGACGGCAATGACGCGCGGCTTGCCTGGTCCGATCTGCGAGGCCGGCAGCTCGCCCGGCGTACCGGACAGCACGACGACCTCATGGTCCACGGCAAGGCGGCACGCGATCTCCGCCATGATCGCCGCCGTGGTGCTGGGATCCGGCGGATAATGCTGGCTCGCGACGACGACCTTGCCTTGAGACTGCATGGTCAGGCCGCAGTCGACCCGAATTCCGGAACGGCGTCCTTCAGGATGGTCCTGATGGTGGCGCGATCGTCGCGTGCGATCGCCTGCTCCAGCGCGGAAATCCATTTGCGCAGGGTCTGCATGGGCGGCTCGTTGGGCCGCGCCGCCATGATGCCGGCAATGCCGATCTCGACCGTCGGCTCCTCGGACGCGAACAGGATCTCGTTCAGCCGCTCGCCGGGCCGCATGCCGCTGAACACGATCTCGATGTCGTGGCCGGGCTGCAGGCCGGACAGGCGAATCATGCGCTCGGCGAGATCGACGATCTTGACCGGCTGGCCCATGTTGAGCACGTAGACCGAGACGTTCGAGCGCTCGGCCCCGAGCGCGTGGGTCGCAGCCGTAATCACGAGGTCGCAAGCCTCGCGGATGGTCATGAAGTAGCGGACCATGTCGGGATGAGTGACCGTGACCGGACCGCCGGCATCGATCTGAGCCTTGAATTTCGGCACCACCGAGCCGTTCGAGGCGAGCACGTTGCCGAAGCGGACCGAGATCAGCCGCATCGGCGACTTGTCTCCGCCCTGTGAGCCCAGATCGTGATCGAGCGCCTGGCAGTACATTTCCGCAAAGCGCTTGGTCAGGCCGAGCATCGAGACCGGCTCGATCGCCTTGTCGGTCGATATCATCACCAGGGCCTCGGCGCCGGCGGCAAGGGCTGCGTCCGCCACGTTGATTGAGCCGAAGATGTTGGTCTTGACCCCTTCGCTCCAGTCGCGTTCCAGGATCGGCACGTGCTTGAGCGCGGCGGCATGGAACACGATGTCCGGCCTGAACTCGGCCATCACGCGCATAATGCGTTCGCGGTCGCGGATATCGGCGATCCGGCCTTCGATCGCCGCACCCGCGCCGTGCGCGGCCAGCGCTTCAGTAATGGCATAGAGCGCGGGCTCGGAATGCTCGACGATCAGCAGGCGCGCGGCGCCGAAGGCGACCACGCGCTCGCAGATCTCCGAGCCGATCGAGCCGCCGCCGCCAGTGACGATGACAGCCTTGCCCCGGATGAGAGCTTCCAGTCGCGCGTAGTCGATCTTCTCACTCGGCCGCAGCAACAGGTCCTCGACCGCAACGGCCGTAAGGCGCGGCGTATCACCGCCCTCGAGCGACGGCAGCCGGCTGACGATCAAACCGAGACGGCGCGCCCGCATCAGCACGGATTCGGGATGTGCCTCCGGCTCGAAGGCGGACGGCGTCATTACCACCCGCGCGATCGACTTGTTGCGCTTTGCGAAGTCGCCGATCACGTCCTCGAAGTCGTCGATGCCGCCGAGCACCGGCACGTTGCGGATGAGCTGTCCGAGATCGGCGCGCGACGGCGACAACACGCCGACCGGCCAGACCCGCGTGATCGCCCCGCTCTCGATGCCGCGCAGCAGCACCTCGGCATCCGCCGCGCGCCCGATCAGGAGCGTCGGCGAGGCATCCTCGATCCGGGCGTGGCGCCGCACGCGGGTATAGCGGAAATAGCGATAGGCAAACCGCAATGCGCTGAGAAAGGAGATCTCGAGGAACCAGTAGAGGACGATCGTCACCTTGCCGAGGAAGAAGGCACCGCGGACGTTGGGGGAGACGAAGATGTAGTCGAGGGCGAGTAGCGCGACAGTGAGCACCGTCGCGACGCGGATGATGTTAAGCGCATCCGGCAGAGAGATGAAGCGCCACTTCGTCGTGGTCAGGTTGAAAATGAAGAACACGACCACGCTGAAGGCGAGGAACCAGGGCAGGATCTGGAGCAGGAGCGGCAGACGGTCGAAAAACTCGTCGCCGCCATCGAAGCGCAGATAGAAGGCGGCAAACAGCGCCGCCGTGGTCGCCAGGAGGTCGTGGAGCGCGATCAGGAAATTGCGCAATGTGAGATGCGAAAGACGCGTCATCCGCCGACCGATGAAAATCCAGTTAGATACAACCTGACCGCGCTGATAGCCCATCTCGACAAGGCATTCCAGTACAAGACTGGCCGGTACAAGACTTTGCCAGCCGCGCTGGCGGCTCAGGAACCGGCCTCCCCCAACTTCGGCTCGGCTTGCCGCGCCCGGATCACCATGCCGCCGGCAACGCCGACGCCGATGACGTACATCCAGCCCTCATGGAAGTCGAACAGATGGGAATTGAAGAGCGACGTGAAGACGTTCTGCACCACGACCAGCAGGCCGATCCAGTTGGCAAGTCCGTCGCCGCGAAACAGCAGCAGATGCAGGATCCAGATCGCATAGAGGACGAGGATGCCGATGACGCCCCATTGCACGGCGACATTCAGCGTCTGGTTATGTGGATTGCCGATCACCTCGGCGGAAGCCTGGTACTCGCCACTATGCGTTGCGACCTGCTCGAACAATCCGCGCGTCGAGCCGGTGCCGTGCCCCATGACCGGCGCCTCCGCGAAGAAGCCGAGGGATTTTCGCCAGAATTCGAGCCGTAGCCCGAGCGAGGTCGGCTCGCCCTTCTCCTTGTAGCGATAATAATCGCTGGCAAAGGTCTCGGCGGTCCTGCGCAATTGCGGCGAGGCCTGCCAGGCGAGAGCAGCACCAGCCAGCAGCACGGCGGAGATGACCGCGATGCTGCGCCATTTCAAGTGCAGAAACGCGAACACCGCGAGCATGATCGGCACGGTGACGAGCGCGGTGCGCGACACCACGACGAATGCCAGGTTGACGAGGAAGCTCAGCGCGAGCGCGGTGAGGAGCCCCGCAAACCAATATCGCCTGTCCCGCAAAAGGGTCACGACCGGATAGGCGAGCGCCACCGCACACAGCGTGAATTCCTGGCTCTGGTCGATGTAGTTCTTGACGAAAATACCGCGCTCGAGGTTTCCGGGCTTGATCGAGAGCGCGGGATTGAAGGCGACCAGCCAGGACATCACCGACAACAGCGCGCAGGAGACCAGGAAGGCGGTGCACACCCACCGTCCGCGCGAGGAGCGTTCGAAATGATAGAGCAGGACCGGCAGCACGAGCAGCTTGACGGTCGGGTTCACGGCGTAGAGCCGCGCGCCCCACGCCGCATCCGACCACAGCGTTCCGACCAGCGCGAGCAGGAACAGCGCGATCGGCGCCGCACAGACCGGCCGCTTCAGGGATTGCAGGAAATCCCTGACGTCGAGAAACGGCACCATGCAGACGAGCATGAGGGCATTGAAGATCGCGGCCAGCGAGGTCGACCACGGCAGCGAGGCCGCGGTCAGCACCGCGAACAGGTCCACGCATTCGATCCACGCGACGGGGCTGCGCAAGCGGCGGAGCATCATCGCACCGGTGGTTTCCCGCGCCAGCGCCGTCACGTCGTCCCTCCCCGCGCCCGGTTGACGAGTGCCGTCGTGCTGAACCCCCTGAGGATGTCGACCAGCACCACGGTTCCGCCCGCGGCTTCGACGACATCGTAACCAACCACCTGTTCGCGCGTGTAGTCGCCGCCTTTCACCAGCACGCTCGGCCTGATCTCCGTGATCAGATCGATCGGCGTATCCTCTTCGAAGATGACGACGAGGTCGACGGCTTCGAGCGCGGCCAGCACCTCGGCTCGCGCGCGCTCGTTCTGCACCGGCCGGTCCTCGCCCTTCAGCCGCCGCACCGAGGCATCACTGTTGAGGCCGACGACGAGACGGTCGCAGGCGGCGCGCGCCGCGGTCAACACCTTGACGTGGCCGGGATGCAGGATGTCGAAGCAGCCATTGGTGAAGCCGACGCGCAAGCCCTGCCTGCGCCAGTCCGCAAGCTGCGCGGCAAGCGCGCTAGGGACGAGCACGATCTTTTCCTCGGCTGCGAGATAGGCATGCGGCAGGATCTTTCGCCGCAGCTCCGTCGCGCTCACGCTCGCGGTGCCTTGCTTGCCGACCGCGACCGCGGCGGCGGCGCTGGCCATGCGCAGCGACGTATCCCAATCGGCGCCGGTCGCGAGCGTTGCGGAAAGCGCGGCGGCAACAGTGTCCCCGGCGCCCGAGACATCGCGCACCTTCACCGGATAGGCCGGCACGTGGACCGCCTCGCCCTCGCGCGACACCAAGGTCATGCCATGCTCGCTTTGCGTCACCAGGATCGCCTCGCAATCGGCAAGCCGCATCACGTCCTGCGCGGCCTCGGTGATGCTCTCGACCGAGTCGGCGCGGCTGCGGGTCGCCTCGGCAAACTCCTTGCGGTTGGGCGTGAGCAGGCTGGCGCCGCGATAGATCGCCCAGTTGAGGCTCTTGGGATCGACGATCACGCGCTTGCCGAGCTTGCGCGCGGCGTCGATCACGTTGCGGATCACGCGCGCGGTCAGGACGCCCTTGGCGTAATCGGAGAGCAGCACGATGTCGGCACGGGGAAGCTGCGGCAGGATCGCCTCGATCAGCTTCAGCTCGATCTCGGGGGAGGCCGGCGTCGCCTGCTCCCAGTCGGCGCGCAGCATGTGGGTGGAAAAATGCTCGGAGACGAAGCGCACTTTTCGCGTGGTCGGGCGCGAGGGATCGCTGACCAGCACGCTTTCGATACCGGCGATCTCTGCCAGCGCGCGCCTCAGCCGTGCCCCCGCATCGTCCTCGCCGACGAGCGCGACGAAGATGCAGCGCGCGCCGAGGGAGGCGATGTTGCGCGCCACGTTGCCGGCGCCGCCGATATGGGTCTCGCTGCGCTGCGCGGCGATCACCGGCGCCGGCGCCTCCGGCGAAATTCGCGACACCTCGCCATAGACGAACTCGTCGAGCATGAGGTCGCCGATGCACAGCACGGTGCGCCCCGTGATGGCCTGGGCGAGCGTATCGAAATCGAAGACGGGCGTTTGCATGGTCCTCGACGCCTCAGCGGAAACGGTCGGGTCGGTCAAGGTAGCCCCTGACATAGGCCGTCACCGCATCTTCGAGTGCCGTGAAGCCGCCGTTATAGCCGGCGCGGCACAGGCGATCGACCTCGCTCTGGGTGAAATACTGGTAGCTGCCGCGGATCGCCTCGGGCATGTCGACATAGTCGATGTGGGGCTTGGTGCCGAGCGCCGCGTAGGCCGCAAGCATCATGTCCTTGAAGCTGCGCGCTTTGCCCGTTCCGACGTTGAACAGCCCGGAGATTGAGGGCGTTGCAAGGAGCCACATGACGACCCGCACGACGTCATCGACATAGATGAAATCGCGCCGCTGGTCGCCGTCGGCGATGCCCTCGCGATGCGACTTGAACAATTGCACGACGCGCCCCGCCCTGATGTCGTCGAAGCGCTTCGCCAGCACGCTCATCATCGTGCCCTTGTGGTACTCGTTCGGGCCGAACACGTTGAAGAACTTCAGCCCCGCCCATTGCGGCGGCAGCTTGTCGCCGCGCGCGACGCGCTCGGCAACCGTGAGATCGAACAGATGCTTGCTCCAGCCGTAGAGGTTCATCGGCCGCAACGTCTTCAGCGCGGCGAGCGAGGCGTCGTCGCCAAAACCTTCCGCACCGTCGCCATAAGTGGCGGCTGATGAGGCATAGATGAATGGCACGGCATTCGCCGTGCACCAGTCCAGAAGGCGCATCGAGAGGCGAAAATTGGTCTCGACCACGAGATCGCCATCGGTCGCGGTGGTCTCGGAAATGGCCCCGAGGTGAATCACGGCATCGAGCTTGCGCCCCTGCAGCCAGCCGATCAGCTCGGCCGGCGGCACGATGTCGGCGAGCTGCCGCTTGGCGAGATTACGCCATTTGCCCTCGTGGCCGAGGTGGTCGCAGACCACCACATCGCTACGGCCGGCATCATTGAGCGCCGCCACGACATTCGACCCGATAAAACCGGCCCCGCCGGTCACCAGCAACATTCCACCGTCCCTGCCCGATTTGCCAAATTCAGCGCCCAAGAAACTGCCCGAGAAACTGCTCAAGAAACTGCCCAAGAACCCGCCGCAAGCCCTGCCGTAGCGCATGATCCGCCAAAGTGTAAGCGGTTTTGGGATCCGAGCTATCCCGCCTTGTCCTGCCTGTGCAGAGCGGCTACCGAACGGACCCTGTCGAGATCGTTTGGACGCCTATTAACAAATGAACAAAGATTCGCAATTTAGTGGATTTGAGGATCCGGCGAACACGCGCCCGATCCTGATCATCCCATATATGTGGATCGGCGATTTTGTTCGGAACCACACCGTGGTGCGGGTCCTGAAGGAGCGCTGGCCGAATCGGCCGGTCGACCTCCTGACCACCCCGCTCTGCGCTCCGCTGGTCGATTACATGCCCGGTGTCCGCCAGGGGATCGTCTGGGACCTGCCGCGCAGCCGGCTCGCCGTGAACAGGCAATTCGGCCTCGCAAAGCTGCTGCGCGAGCGGAACTATGGCACGGCCCTGGTGCTGCCCCGCACGTGGAAGGCGGCCATCGCGCCGGCGCTGGCCGGCATTCCCGAGCGGGTCGGCTTCGTCGGCGAGTTCCGTTTCGGCCTGATCAACCGCTGGCGTTGGGGCGAGAAGCAGCTGCCCCGCTTCATCGACAAGAACGCCTCGCTCGCCCAGCCCGACGGTGCGCCGCTGTCGCCGGAATGGCCGGTGCCGCAGCTGCGGGTCCCGCCCGAGGAGATCGCACGCTGGCGCCAGGCGAACGGCCTGACCGGGGTCACCGCCGTCGCGTTGGGTCCGGGGTCGGTCGGCGCCTCCAAGCGCTGGACCTACTATCCGGAAGCTGCCCGCCAGTTCGTGGAAAAGGGCCTCGATGTCTGGGTGGTCGGTGGCCCCGGCGAGAAGGCCATGGCCCAGGAGATCGTCGCGGCCGGTGGGCAGCGCGTCCGCGACCTGACCGGCACCGACCTGCGCAACGGGGTGCTCGCGATGGCGGCCGCCGGCGTAGCGATCTCCAACGACTCCGGGCTGATGCACATTGCGGCGGCGCTGGGCACGCCGACGATGGGCATCTTCGGCCCGACCAGCCCCTACCTCTGGGCGCCGCTCAACGGCCTTGCCGCCACCGTCGTGCAGAACAAGTCGGTCCTCTCCTGCCAGCCCTGCCAGAGCACGGTCTGCCGGATGAACGACCACCGCTGCATGCGCGACATCGCCGCCTCCGACGTCGTCGCCATCGCAGAGCGCGTGCTCAGCGAAAGCGGCGCGCGGGCGATGACGTGAAGCGCGCCAGAGCATGATGAAACGAAACTAGGTCTGGTTGCATCCGCAAAGTCGGTGCGCTCCCTCTCCCGCTTGCGGGGGAGGGCTGGGGTGGGGGTGTCTCCACAATGAGCATTCCCGATGTGGAGAGAGGCCCCACCCGACGCTTCGCCACAGCCGAGGCTCTGCCTCGGCGTTTCTTAGAAGAACGGCCGCCGAAGGCCGCCTATGCCCCCCGCAAACGGGGGAGGTTGAGCGATCCCGCGGCCCGATCGATTCAACCCAAAGCCATTCCGTTCTAGCGGCCCAACGCCTCTCCTCAGATCCTCCCAGCGAGGACGCGCTTAACCGGCAAGGCTGCGGACTTCCCTGCCGACCGCCGACGCGGAATGAAGAAGCTGTTGACGAGAATGGGATCGGTATCTCCGAGCGTTGTCCGCTCCTGGACGAGAAGGCTCATGACCGAGCGCATCTTCATGATCTCCTGCGCGACGAAGGCGCAGCTCTCATCCCGGTTGATCTGGTCACGCATGATGGCCTCAGCCTCAAGCATGCTCACGCGTAGCGCCCTGATAAGTCGTCGAATTTCGTTGATGCGATTGTCCATGGCCATCTCCACTCAGGGATGGCACGATAAGAACAAATCATGAACAATGTGTCAAGGACGGCTAAGGATAAGCTTGGCCGCAACTACCGCCACACTGGAAGATGTTTCATCTTTTAGTTCACGCTTTCGCGCTGGTGCCCCTACAAGACGCGCGAAATCCTGCAGGTGAGTGGGTCCCGCCGGTGGACTCAAGTCCGGTTTGGCATCTCGACGGACTCGGGCTGAGCGCGGCGCATTGCCTCGTCTCTCAGTTCTTCGTCGCGACGCTTTCTCGCCATCTCGAAAATCTTCGAATCCAGAAGCTCCCTAATCCTCCACGCCGGAACGACAATATTCATCGCCCCTTGAATGTACAGGTCATCCCCCTCGTGTATGGGATCTCCGTCGCGGTCGTGTCGGGTGGGTGGGCTTTTTCTTACTTTGACCTTGTCCCAATACTGCCCGCAATGCACCCCGAGCAGGGCTATAAATTTACTACGAGCATGAGCGCCTGAGCCTGGCATCGGCAAATGTCGCGGCGGCCGTGGTGGAATGTCGCTTAGATCGTTATCGGGAATTCGATAGAGAACCACAGGTGACCCGGAAAAGCCGTTGCGTGATCGCATGTCTACAAGATGCGAGGGACGCATAATCCCGTTGGGCTGTTCTATTGGCGCTTTTTCGTCAGCCAGAAGCGATAGGTTCCCAAATCGGATTGCTGGCGTATTTCTCTCACCGCCGTGTTGCTCAGCATACAGTCCAATCATGAATACGTCTTCACCGACACTGATCTCAGTACGATCAATGAACATATCATCCACGATCATTGAGTCGATGCGATAGTGGCCGACTTGATCTCCTTCCTCCTCGTGTCCACCCAAATCAGCAATCGACAGATCGTCACCATTCTTGAGGAAGTGCCAGTCCTCAGGACCAAGCTCGATGAAGCGTGACTTCCCATCTCGGGTGTTGATCCTGATGATTGAAGCTCCAAGATCATTGGCAAGATGCCAGTTCGTAACTCCGTAAAAGTGCCTGAGATTGGCATGCATCGCTGATTGTACAGCCGCCACAAAACCAGTCCCGTGAGGACCAGTTCGCCTCCCAGTCTTGGGGTCCTCTCGATAGAGATAGAAGACCGATTTGCCGACATCGAGATGAAGTTTTGGCATTGGAAACCTGGGCAGATATCTGCCCCGCAGATCGCCCGCTTCGGGGCCAAAAGGACAAGGTTCGCGTTAGATCGTCCTTTTTGGTCGACCGAGCCCCTCCCAAATCATGTCACAAGCCATACTTGGGGTGAAGAGACAAATCTGCGATCTACCGCTCCAACAACAAAGCCCGCGGCCGGTGACGGCGCGGGCTCGATCATTGCTGCGATAATGCCTGTTTACAACTGATTTGCCCGACGCGTCAAGTTGATTTCGTAGAATCCGCAAATCATCGTCCGCAGTCAACGCGTCGCCCCAGCCGTCATCGGCTACTTTGCATGGGGTTGTTTTCGAGGTTTTCGTCTGGGCCCGAAAGCCCCGGTTCAGAGCAGCGGACGATAGACGTTCCCGATCCGCGCCGCTTCGGCGTCCAGGCTGAAGCGTTCGAGCACCCGTGCCCGCCCGCGCGCGCCCATGGCGAGCGCGGCGGCCGGGTCGCGCAGCAGCGGCTCGAGCGCGGCGACCAGCGCGTCCGCATCGCCCGGCGGCATCAAGACGCCTGTGACGCCGTCATCGACCACGAGCTCGGCTGCGCCCGCGCGTGACGCCACCAGCGCGCTGCCCGCCGCCATCGCCTCGATCAGCGTCAGTCCAAAACCCTCGTTGCGCGAGGTGAAGGCGTAGATCGTCAGCCGCTGATACCAGCGCTGTACCTGTTCGATCGGCAGCTCGCCGGTGATGACGATCCGCGCCTGCAGGCCGGCGGTTTCGATCCGTTTCTTCAGATCATTCGCGAACGGCATCTGCTCCGGCGTGATCGCACCGACGATGACGGCGGTGAAATCCGGATAGCGCGGCAACAGGCGGCACATCGCGTCGACGAAGACGTCGCTGCCCTTCTGGGCACGGACGCGGCCGAAGCAGCCGATCGCGTAGCGGCCTGGCAGCGCGGCTTCCGCAAATGCCGCGGCGCGATCGTGCGGCGGCGCATAGACATCGGTGTCGACGCCGTGCGGAATCACCGTCGCCTTCACTTTCAGGAACGACGCCGAGATGTCGCTCGTCGCGATGATCGCATCCATCCGCCGGATCAGCCAGCGCGTGATCCAGCTATGATGCCGCTGCGCAGCCGATGTGAACACCAGCTTCAACGGCCAGCCGAGCGCACGCAGGAGCACGCCCGCGATCATCTCGTTGTTGCGCCGCGCGTGCCAGATCAGCGGCGCGCGCCGCCGCCATAGTTTCAGGAAACCCGCAACGTCGAGCCGCTCGATCCCCTCTGGCGCGTCGGAGCCGAACCAGGCGGCGCGAAACAGCTTCGCCAGGCGCGGCGCGACCATCCGGTTGGTCGCGGTCACGCCGGAATAGCGCCTGTGCAGATTTGGCACGATCAGTTCGAGATCGCCCGGGAAATTGGCCACGTCACGCTCCGTTTCGTGAGGCTCCTATACGCAACATTAAGCATAGTGACCAGTTAAGCCGCGCCGATACCCCCTCTTCACCACGCAGACGTTAGCATCGCCGGATGATCGGAAGACGGGTGAGATCATGACTGTGCTTGTCACCGGCGGTGCCGGCTATATCGGGAGTCACACGGTTCTGGCACTGGCGGAAGCCGGCGAGGACGTCGTCGTGATCGACGATCTCTCCACCGGCTTCTCCGCCTACTTGCCGGAAGGCGTGCCGCTGTTCATCGGCGATGCCGGCGATGAGAACCTCGTCGAGGGCGTGATCGCCCAGCACAACATCGAAAGCATCATCCATTTTGCAGGCTCGGTCGTGGTGCCGCAGTCGATGCGCGATCCGCTCGGCTACTATCGCAACAACTTCATGACCGCGCGCAACCTGCTCAACGTCGCAGTCAAGCGCGGCATCAGCCGCTTCATCTTCTCCTCCACCGCTGCCGTCTACGGCAATCCCGACCAGGTCCCCGTGCCCGAGCATGCGCCGACGCGGCCGCTCTCGCCTTACGGCTCCTCGAAGCTGATGACCGAGATCATGCTGCACGACGTCGCCTCGGCCTACGGCATGCAATATGTCGTGCTGCGCTATTTCAACGTGGCCGGCGCCGATCCGCAGGCGCGCATCGGGCTCGCCACCGTCGGCGCCACGCATCTGCTCAAGATCGCGGTCGAGGCCGCGACCGGCCAGCGCGCAAAGATCGACGTGTTCGGCACCGACTATCCGACGCCGGACGGAAGCTGCGTCCGCGACTTCATCCACGTCACCGACCTGTCGCAGGCGCATCACTCGGCATTGACTTACCTGCGCCGCGGCGGCGCCTCGACGACGCTGAACTGCGGTTATGGCCGCGGTTACTCCGTGCTCGAGACCATCGATGCCGTGCGCCGGGTTTCGGGGCGCAGCTTTGCGGTCCAGTACGCGCCGCGCCGGCCCGGCGACATCATGACCATGGTCGCCGACACCAGCCGCATCCGCAGCGTGCTGGACTGGCAGCCGCAATACGAGAATCTCGAGACGATTGCGGCCCATGCGCTGGCCTGGGAGGAACAACTGTTCCGCGAGCGCCACGGCGACATTCGCCAGGCGGTCTCGGCCTAGAATCGCCGGCTTTGCAAGACCTTAATTGGGCTTGAAAAACCCCGTCTGAGCGGGCACAGAGGCCATTCGATCCCTGACGCGCGGGCAGGTTTGTCCCCAGCCGTCAATGGACTACGGATGGCCCAGTTTCCAAAGAAAATCACCGACGATCCCTATGCGGCAGCGGTCCTGATTCGCCGCCTCGTCACGGAACAGGGGATCACCTATTGGCGCCGCTACCTCGTCGCCTTCGCGCTGATGGCGGTCGCCGCCGGCGCAACGGCGGCCGCGACCTACGTTCTCGGCCAGGTCATCAACCAGGCCTATGTCGACAAGAACGTTCCCGGCATCGCGATGCTGTCCGGCGTGACGGTGGTTCTCTTGTTCATCAAGGGTGTAGCGACCTACGGCCACATGGTGATCCTGACCAAGATCAGCAACGCCATCCTCGCCACCAACCAGCGGCAACTCTTCGCCAAGCTGATGCGCGAAAGCATCGGCTTCTTCTCCGAGCGGCACTCCTCGGAATTCCTGGCGCGGCTGACCGCGGGCGCCAAATCCATCACCGACGTCCTCAACATGCTGGTCAACGCCGTCGGGCGTGACCTGTTGATGCTGCTCGCCATGATCGGCGTGATGGTGTGGCAGGATCCGCTTATGTCGTTCATCGGCCTCGTCGCGGTGCCGCCGGCGATGCTGGTGCTGCGCAAGCTGGTCAAGCGCATCAAGGGCCTCGCCTACAACCAGTTCACCGGCACCGCCGACATTCTGGAGACCATGCAGGAATCGCTGCAAGGCATCCGCACGGTCAAGGCGTTCACGCTGGAAGATGCGATGCAGAGCCGCATCGACGAGAACATCGCCGTCGTCGAGCGCAACGCCAACAAGATGGCGCGCGTCGCCAACCGCTCCAACCCGCTGATGGAGATGCTTGGCGGCTTCGCGGTCGCCGGCTGCCTGCTCTATGGCGGCTACAGCGTGGTCGCACTCGGCGCCACCCCGGGTCAGTTTTTCTCGTTCATGACCGCGTTCCTGATGGCAACCGAGCCGGCCAAGCGGCTGGCGCGGCTCAACATCGACCTCAACAGCCAGCTCGTCGGCGCGCGCATGCTGCTCGAAGTCGTCGACAGGCCGGCGAGCGAGCAATCCGACGACGACAAGCCGGCGCTGAAACTGTCGGACGCGCGGATCGAGCTCAACGACGTCAGCTTCGCCTATCGCGCGGGCGAGACCGTGCTCGACCGCATGAGCTTCACGGCCGAGCCCGGCAAGGTCACCGCGCTGGTCGGCCCCTCCGGCGGCGGCAAGTCGACCGTGCTGGCGCTGCTGCTGCGTTTTTACGAGGTGACGCAGGGCGACATCCTGATCGACGGCCAGTCGATCTCGTCGGTGTCGCGCAAATCGCTGCGCGCCCAGACCGCCTATGTCGGCCAGGACGTCTATCTGTTCCGCGACACCATCCGCAACAACATCGCCTTCGGCAGGTTTGGTGCCACCGAAAACGAGATCATCGATGCCGCCAAGGCGGCCTGCGCCCATGACTTCATCATGAGCTTCCCGCTCGGTTACGACACGCCGGTCGGCGAGCACGGCACGCAGCTCTCCGGCGGCCAGCGCCAGCGCATCGCGGTGGCGCGCGCACTGCTCAAGAACGCACCGATCATCCTGCTGGATGAAGCCACCGCGGCGCTCGACTCCGAGTCCGAGAAGCAGGTGCAGGAGGCGATCGAGCATCTCTGCCGGAACCGCACCACCATCGTGATTGCGCATCGTCTGCACACCATCATGCACGCGGACGCGATCCTGGTGGTCGAGGGTGGCGAGATCGTCGAGCGCGGACGGCATGACGAGCTCTTGCGCCGCTCCGGCCGCTACGCCTCGTTCTTCCGCCTCCAACACCACGACACCAGCCCCGTCGCGCTGGCGCCGGTCAGCGCCACCGCTTAGGAATTTATCACCCAAGAGCAGCGAGACCGCTTCATGAACGCCGCCTCCTACGTCATCCCGCTTCCGCCTCAGGCTTCGCTTCCCGTCGTCGGCGAGACCGGCCGTTATCCGGTGCGCCGCATCTGGTGCGTCGGCCGCAACTATCTCGAACACATCCGCGAGATGGGCAATGACGAGCGCGCCCCGCCGTTCTTCTTCGCCAAGCACGCCGACATGCTGGTGCCCGATGGCGCCACCATCCCCTATCCGCCGCTGACGAAGGACCTGCATCACGAGGTCGAGCTGATCGTCGCGATGAAGAGCGGCGGCCTCAACATCCCCGCCGAGAAGGCGCTCGACCATGTCTACGGCTATGCCGTCGGCATCGACCTGACCCGCCGCGACCTCCAGATCGCCTCGCGCAAGAAGGAGCGTCCATGGGAGATCGGCAAGTCGTTCGACGGTTCAGCGCCCTGCTCCGCCGTGCAGCCGGCATCCAAGATCGGCCACCCGTCGAAGGGCAAGATCTGGCTCACCGTCAACGGCAAGGAAGCCCAGAAGGGCGACCTCACCGAGCTGATCTGGAACGTGCCGGAGATCATCTGGCAGCTCTCGCAGCAGGTGAAGCTCGCTGCCGGCGACATCATCCTGACCGGCACGCCCGCCGGCGTGTCGCAGCTCCAGCCCGGCGACAAGCTCGAATGCGGCGTCGACGGCGTCGGCACGCTGAAGGTGTCGATCGGCCAGCCGGAGTAAGCTGCGGCCGGCACCCGAAATGCAAAGCCCCGGAGTGCGTTCCGGGGCTTTTCTATATTAGACTGATCCCGGTGCGTGGCCGGCGGGCCCGTGCCGAGAATGCACTGAAACGAGAGGATGTCTCGGATGTCGAACACGACCACGGAGCTTGAAGCGCTTCTCATGCAGCGTTCGCTCACCGATCCCGAGCTCGTCGCGGCATCGGAAGCGGCTCCGGACTTCCGGATCCTGCCGGATGCCACGGTGATCAAGATCGGCGGACAGAGCGTCATCGATCGCGGCCGCGCCGCGGTCTATCCGCTGGTCGATGAGATCGTCGCCGCGCGCAAGGCCCATAAGCTCCTGATCGGGACTGGCGCCGGCACCCGCGCGCGGCATCTCTATTCGATCGCGGCGGGGCTTCGCCTGCCGGCCGGCGTGCTCTCGCAGCTCGGCGCCTCCGTTGCCGACCAGAACGCCGCGATGCTGGGGCAGCTTCTTGCCAAGCACGGCATCTCCGCGGTTAGCAGCGCCGGGCTCTCGTCCGTGCCACTGTTCCTCGCCGAGGTGAACGCGGTCATTTTCAGCGGCATGCCGCCCTATAGCCTGTGGATGCGTCCCGCGGCCGAGGGCGTGATTCCGCCCTACCGCACCGACGCCGGGTGCTTCCTCGTGGCGGAGCAGTTCGGCTGCAAGGCGATGATCTATGTGAAGGACGAGGACGGCCTCTACACCGCGAACCCGAAGACGGCGAAGAATGCTACCTTCATCCCAAAGATCTCGGTGGCCGAGATGAAGGCCAAGGGGCTGCAGGACTCGATCCTCGAATTCCCGGTGCTCGATCTCCTCACCTCGGCGCGCCACGTCCGCGAGGTGCAGATCGTCAATGGGCTCGTTCCCGGCAATCTGACCCGCGCACTCGCGGGCGAGCATGTCGGCACCATCATCACTGCGAGCTGAAGAGAATAGCGCCATGGCTGTCACCAACCAGATCAAGCACGTCGCCTCGCCGCTCGCGCGCCAGACCCTGCTCGACGGCGATCTCACCCGCCCCGTCGCAGGCAGCCGCCCGATCAAGCTGTTGCCCTGGGTGCAGGTCATCAAGATCGGTGGCCGCCTGATGGATCGCGGTCATGAGGCGATCCTCCCGCTCGTCGACGAACTGCGGTCGCTGCTGCCTGAGCATCGCCTGCTGATCCTGACCGGCGCCGGCGTCCGCGCCCGCCATCTCTACAGCGTCGGCCTCGACCTCGGGCTCCCCGTCGGGTCGCTCGCGCCGCTCGCCGCAAGCGAGGCCGGCCAGAACGGCCATATCCTTGCAAGCCTGCTCGCTCCGGAGGGAGTGTCCTACATCGAGCACGGCACCATCGCGAGCCAGCTCGCGATCCACCTCTCCGCGGCTCGCGCGGTCGTCGGCAGCGCGTTTCCGCCTTATCACCATCATGAATTCCCGACCTCGCGCATCCCGCTGCATCGGGCCGACACCGGCGCCTTCCTGCTCGCCGACGCACTAGGGGCCGCGGGTCTCACGATCGTCGAGGATGTCGATGGCGTCTACAGCACCGACCCGAATGGCGCTGACGGGAAGAAGGCACAGTTGCTGCGCGAGACCAACGTCGCCGACCTTGCGAAGCTCAAGGGTACGCTGCCGTTCGATCCCGCGCTGCTCGAGGTGATGGCGAACGCGCGGCACATCGCGCGCGTGCAGGTCGTGAACGGCCTCGTTCCTGGCCGGCTCACCGCGGCGCTGCGCGGCCAGCACGTCGGGTCAATCATTCAGACCGGTGCTCGCCCGGCCTGAAGATTCGATCTACCAGGCCTTCACCGGTCGATTGGCATGGCTCACCTGCGGGACACCGCGGTTGAGCGACATGTGAGAATGCACACACAGCCAGCCATCGGCATTCCCTGAGAACACCATGGTGGCACGTCCCGGCCGCGCAAACGGGCTGCCATCGGGATGGTAGCCCGTGCTCGTCCACGGCGCGATCACGGTCGCCATCGTGCCATCGGCGGACGTCAGGATCGCGGTTTGCTCGAGGACAAAGCGGAAGTCCGTCGTCTTAGGCCAGACGTTGTCCCATTGCGTCGCGACCCATTGATCGAGACCAGGGATGACGTCGTTGTGCGTGCCGAAGGCGAGCACGTCCGGGTGAAAGAGCGGCCTCGCCGAGGCGTAGTCAACCTCGCGGACATAGCCCGCGAAGGTTTCCAACCACTGGCGGAAGAATTGCTGTGTCTCGGCGTCGACGGCCGGCAACGAGGCCATTGCCTACTCCCAATTCGACGCGACTGCGGCGATCACCGCAGCGCCGACACCACGATCAGGCCGAGGATCAGCGCCGTCAGCGAATATTTCAGCGTGTAGTAGACGTTGCGGTTCCACTCCTTGACCTTGCGGCTCGCAAGGTGGATCTCGTAGAGCTTGCCGAACACCTTGTTGAGCACGCCGACGCTTTCGCCATCGACGTTCTGGGTCGCCGACGCCTTGACGATGTGATGGCTGACCCAGCGATTCATCGCCGTCATGAAGCCAAACTTCATCGGGCGCTCGACGTCGCAGAACAGAATGATGCGGTTGACGTCCGTCCCGTTCTCGGCGCTGTGGATGAAGGTCTCGTCGAACATGAAGGCTTCACCGTCGCGCCAGACGCATTCGACGCCGTCGACGAGAATCCGGCACTTGTTCGAGTTCGGCGTGACGAGGCCGAGGTGATAGCGCAGCGATCCGGCGAAGGGATCGCGGTGCGCGCCCAGCTTGCCGCCCGGCGGCAGCATCGCGAACATCGCGCCGTGCACCGACGGAATCGAGTTCAGAAGCTCCACCGTCTTCGGGCACAGCGTGCGCGCCGAGGGCAGGAAGTCGTCGTACCATTTCAGGTAAAAGCGCTTCCAGCCACTCTTGAAGAACGAATAGAAACCCCAGTCGTTGTTCTTGGCCGCAGCGCGGATGAAGCCTTCATCGAACAGGCGCACCGCCTCATCGCGGATCGTCTCCCAATTCTCGCTGAGCGGCTTCAGCTCGGGAAATTGGTCGACCGAGATCACCGGCTTGTTCGGCACCGCCGAGCCGGCATACATCAACACATTGTAAGGTGCGAGATAGGTCGAATGATCGCCGAGCTGGCGCGCAAAGCGCAGCCGCTGCTTACCCCGGAAGTGGACGTAAATCGTTGATGCCGCAAGCACATAAAGAATGACAAGTTGCGGCGCAAAGAGCTGTTTCAGCATTTCCCCGATCCCAAGTGACCCAGCCGAGTCTCGTGTAGCCCGGCCCCGCGCCAGCGACAAGGCGCCGCAGACGGGTTCCGTCGTTCTCGACACAGACAGTTGAGACAGTTTGGGATGCGATCAGGCCCGCGCGAGCGCCTGCAGTCCCTTGAAGGTCAGGCGCTTGGGGTCCCTGACGCCTTCGAGGTAGAGCCGACGGATGAAGGTGGTGACCGCGTCGCGGTCACAATCGGTCAGCGCGACAACGGCGTCGACCGCGATCTTCTGGGCTTCCATTGGGCTACCCTTAGTTAGCGAGCACCCCGGCCGAGAGAGCCTAGGACGCGCCGGTTAATCCGGCGTTAACCGTTTGGGCAGCATGGCCGATTCATCTGCGGCCTCGAATACGCAAAACAACGCATGGCGCGGTGCCGGCCGCATTCAGCTCGCGGCGATATCGAGGACGGCCTGGGCAAAGGCCTGCGGGGCTTCCTGCGGCAGGTTGTGCCCGATGCCGCCAGTGATCGTCCGATGCTCGTATTTGCCGGAAAACATCTTCGCGTAGGCGGAGGGCTCCGGGTGCGGTGCCCCATTGGCATCGCCCTCCATGGTGATGGTCGGCACGGTGATCACCGGCAGGCCCGCCAGCCGTTGCTCGACCTCGGCATACTTTGCTTCGCCCTCGGCCAGCCCGAGCCGCCAGCGATAATTATGGATCGCGATGTCGACATGATCGGGATTGTCGAGCGAGGCCGCGCTGCGGTCGAAGGTGGCGTCGTCGAAATGCCATTTGGGCGAGGCGAGCTTCCAGATCAGCTTGGCGAAATCATGCGTGTTCTTGGCGTAGCCCTCGCGGCCGCGCTCGGTGGCGAAATAGAACTGATACCACCATTGCAGCTCGGCGCTCGGTGGCAGCGGCATTTTCCCCGCCGCCTGGCTGGAAATCAGATAGCCGCTCACCGAGACCATGGCCTTGACGCGCTCCGGCCAGAGCGCCGCGATGATGTTGGCGGTCCGCCCGCCCCAATCATAGCCGGCGAGCGTCGCCTGCTTGATGTTGAGCGCATCCATCAGAGCGACGGTGTCGGCAGCGAGCGCTGCGGGCTCGCCGTTGCGCATCGTCTCGGCCGACAGGAAGCGCGTCGTGCCGTAGCCGCGCAGATGCGGCACGATGACGCGAAAACCGGCCTTCGCCAGCGCAGGCGCGACATCGACGAAGCTGTGGATGTCATAGGGCCAGCCATGCAGCAGGATCACCACGGAACCGTCGGCCGGACCGGCCTCGGCGTATCCGATGTTGAGGACGCCGGCATCGATCTGCTTGATCGTGGCAAAGGACGTGCTCGTACCTGGCTTTATCGCGGGCGCAGTCGAGGGGCTCACCTTGCCGGACTGCGCGGAGGCGGCGCTGCCGAGAACGAATGGTGCGGCGACGCCGATCGCGGCGGTGGTCAGGAAACGACGACGATCTCTGTTTACCGCTTTTGACATCTTCATCTCCTGCATCTGGAAAGGCGCAATGCGGCCGACGAGCCGCTATATCACGACGGAGGTAGGCGCAATCGAGACGGCGGCGAGTGGCCGGTCTGCGATAAACACTCTTCGCGCGGCGAACGAGTCACAATTCAGCGAGTGTCGATAGCCTTCTTGAGGACCGCAAACTGCTTCTTCAACCGCGGTACGGCAAAATCCGTGAAGGCTCGCACTTTCGGCACAGAGAGTCGGCCCTGCGGCGAAATCAGGTGGACGGGCATTTCGGGATCCTCATCGCTCGCAAGCACGATGTCGAGCTCCCCGCGATGCACCTGCTCGGCGACTTGATAGGAATACATCCGCGCGACGCCGCGCCCGGCTACGGCGGAAGCGACCGCCGCATAGGTGCTGTTGATCACGAGGCGCGGCGTGAACTGAACGGTTCGCGGCACCATGGAGCCGGGCTCCGGCGCAAACGTCCAGGAATTCGGCAGATGAGCCATGGCGACGATCTGATGCTTGGCGAGATCGCCGGGCTCCACGATGCGTGGATGCTGGTTGAGATATCGCGGAGCAGCCACCACGACACGGCGGACGTCACCGAGCTTCATCGCCACCATCGCGGAGTCCGAGAGAGGACCGATGCGGAGCGCCACGTCGACGCCCTCTTCGATCAGATTGACCGCCCTGTCGAACAGCAAGAGCTTGGCCGACACCGTCGGGTAGGCATCCAGAAACGTGTCGAGGATCGGCCGCAGCACCATCTCGCCGGAGACCACAGGCGCAGTGATCGCAAGCGTGCCGCGCGGCGCGGCACGCGGCCCCGCCGCGATATCGTCGGCCTCCTCCAGCTCGGTCAGCACGCGGCGGCAGATCGCCACGTAACGCTCGCCCTCCTCGCTGAGCTTGATCGACCGCGTCGTACGGTGCAGGAGCTCGGCGCCGACCCGCTCCTCCAGGAAGGCGATGGCGCGGCTCACTGCGGCCGGCGAGCGGCCGAGTTTGCGGCCAGCAGCAGCAAGGCTGCCTTCGTCCACCGCAAGGACGAACACCTTCATCGCGTCGAGACGATCCATGCGCTTTCCGTTACCTCACAAAGTCCGACTGCAAGCTAGGCGCTCACGCGCGGCGCGACAACCGCCGCAAGGACTGATCCGCCATTCGATCGCGCCGCGAAAGAGTGTCTGCCGGACAGTGCGTATTCGCAACCAAGCTGCCGCGGCGTACTTGAGCGTCCAGGCCAGTCGCAGCTCCGCAGCCGACCGGCATCCTTTCAATATCAGGAGCCCATCATGGGTATCGAGCAGAAAGTCGCCATTATTACCGGTGCATCGCAGGGTATCGGCGCCGCCCTCGTCCAAGCCTACCGCGACCGCAATTATCGGGTCGTCGCAACGGCCCGCAGCATCAAGCCGTCGAGCGACGACGAAGTCCTCGCCGTTCCCGGCGACATTGCCGACTGGAACACCGCTGAGCGCGTGGTGTCTCAGGCCGTCGCCCGGTTCGGCCGTGTCGACACGCTGGTCAACAATGCCGGCATCTTCCTCGCCAAGCCGTTCACGCAGTACACCGCCGAGGACTACGCGGCGGTGATGGGCATCAACGTCGCGGGCTTCTTCCGCATCACACAGCTCGCTATCGCCGAGATGGAAAAGCAGGGCTCGGGCCACGTCGTCCAGATCACGACCAGCCTGGTCGATCAGGCCAATTCGAACGTGCCATCAGTGCTGGCATCGTTAAGCAAGGGCGGGCTCGCGGCCGCGACAAAGTCGCTGGCGATCGAATACGCCAAGCGTGGCATTCGCGTAAACGCGGTTTCGCCCGGCATCATCAAGACGCCGATGCATTCCGTCGAGACACATGCCCAGCTCGGCGCGATGCATCCCGTCGGCCACATGGGCGAGACGTCGGACATCGTCGACGCCGTGCTCTATCTCGAGCAGGCTGGCTTCGTAACCGGCGAGATCCTGCATGTCGACGGCGGCCAGAGCGCTGGCCATTGATCCGACAGGAGGGTTCACCGTGCCCATCGTCACCATTCAAGTGACCCGCGAGGGAACGACGCCGGGCGCGGCGTCGCTCACCGCGGAGGAGAAAGCCGCGCTGATCAAGGGCTCGAGCCAGTTGCTGCTCGATGTCCTCGGCAAGCCGCTGGATTCGACCTTCGTCGTGATCGAAGAGGTCGACACCGACAATTGGGGCTGGGGCGGCCTGCCCGTCCGCGAGTTCCGGCGCCGCCGCGCGGCGCAACCAGGCTGATCCGTGCGCGATGAAGCGCGCAGGAGGACGACATGACTGAACTGAATGCGGACGCTCGCAAGCCCCACGCCCACGTCCGGCCGCATGAGCGGCCGGGCGCCGCCTGGCGATTTGCAATGGCGGGCTTGTGTGCTTCGCTGGTTGGATTAGGCCTCGCTCGCTTTGCCTACACGCCGCTGATTCCAGCCCTGATCGCCGGCAAATGGTTCAGCGCATCCGATGTCGTCTATCTCGGCGCTGCGAACCTCGCCGGCTATCTCGCCGGTGCGCTGATCGCGCGACCGGCCGCTGCTCGTCTTGGCGCGGTCCGTGCGCTGCGCGTCATGATGCTGCTCGCCACGCTGTCCTGCTTTGCCTGCGCGGTGCCGGTATCTTTCACCTGGTTCTTCGCCTGGCGTTTCCTGGCGGGCCTCACCGGCGGCATCATCATGGTGCTGGCTGCCTCGGTCGTGCTGCCGCACACCTCGCCCGCCAAGCGCGGCATCGTAGGCGGCGTGATTTTCGCAGGTGTCGGGCTCGGCGTTGCCGCCTCGGGCACGCTGGTGCCGCTATTGCTGCAACAGGGTTTGCGGCAAAGCTGGTACGGGCTCGGGATTCTCTCTGGCCTGTTGACCCTTCTCAGCTGGTGGAACTGGCCCGCGGACGCGCCGGCCCAAGCTGCGTCCTCATCTCACCATGCCAAGCATGGTCGCACCTCGCTCGCGGCGCGCGCCCTGCTGGTCCAGTACGGACTCAACGCCGTGGCGCTCGTGCCGCACATGGTCTTCATCGTCGATTTCGTAGCGCGCGGCCTTGGCCAGGGCATCGCGGCGGGGTCGCGCTACTGGGTGCTCTATGGTCTCGGCGCGATCGTGGGTCCGCTCGTCACCGGCCATCTCGGCGACCGGAGCGGATTTGGCCCCTCTTTGCGCGCGGCTTTCCTGATCGAGGCCGCCGCGGTCCTGCTTCCGACTGTCAGCACCGCACCGGTCTCCCTGATTGTCTCGAGCGTGGTCGTCGGCGCCTTCACGCCCGGCATCGTGCCGCTTGTGCTCGGGCGCATCCATGAGCTCATCCCGCACAGCGCCGAGCAGCAGCGTGCCACATGGAGCCACGCGACCACCAGCTTTGCCCTGTTCCAGGCGGCTGCGGCCTATGGCTTCTCCTGGTTGTATGCGCAGACCGGCGGTGACTATCTGGTGCTGTTCGGTCTCGGCGGAGGCGCCGTGATGCTGGCGCTGGCCATCGATCTCGGCCTGGCACTGACTCTCCGCAAGCAAGAGACGTGAGGACGGCGGCGATCAGGAATACTGCATCACGCCGTCGTCGACCTTGCCGAACCGCAGCGAGACGATGTCGAACGCATAGTTCTGATACAGCCGCCACGGCCGCTTCGAGCCCTGCTTCGGCATCTTTGCAATCGATCGCTGCACATAGCCCGAGGTGAAATCGAGCGAAGGCTGGGCGGTGACCGTCGCATCCTCATTGTGCGGCACGCACTGGCGGAAATTGTGCCGGTCCATGTAGTTGATGAGCCGGCAGACATATTCGCAGGTGAGGTCGCATTTCAGCGTCCACGACGCGTTGGTGTAGCCGAAGGCCGACGCAAGGTTCGGCACGTCCGCATACATCATGCCCTTGTAGGTCAGCGTATTGGCGAAATCGACCACGCGGCCGTCGACACTGACCTCGAGCCCGCCAACCACCTGAAGCACGAGCCCTGTCGCGGTGACGATAATGTCGGCAGCGAGCTCGCTGCCATCCTTGAGACGAATCCCGTCTTTCGTGAAGGTGTCGATCTCGTTGGTGACGACGGAGGCACGCTTCTCGCGGATCGCCGTGAAGAGGTCGCCGTCGGGCACCAGGCACAGCCGCTGATCCCAGGGATTGTAGCGCGGCGTGAAATGCGTCGCGACGTCGTAGTCCGGTCCCAGCGCCATCTGCACGCCCTTCAGAATCAGATCCTTCACCTTGGCGGGCCGGCGCCGGCTGAGCTGGAAGAAGAACATGCCCCACATTACATTGCGCCAGCGGATCAAATGATAGGCGAGCGTCGCCGGCAGGTTGCGGCGCAGCTTGTTGGCGAGCGGATCTTGCGCCGGACGCGACACGACATAGGTCGGCGAGCGCTGGAGCATGACGACCTCTGAGGCCTTCTTCGCAAGCTCCGGCACCAACGTCACGGCAGTGGCGCCCGATCCGATCACCACGACGCGCTTATCGGCGTACTCGATGTCCTCGGTCCACTTCTGCGGATGCACGATGCGGCCTTGAAAATCCGCGGTACCGTTGAACTCCGGCGTGTAGCCTTCCTCGTATTTGTAATAGCCGGAGCACATAAACAGGAAATTGCAGGTGAAGCGCACGATCTCGGATCCGCCTTCGTCCGTTACGCGCTCGGCTTCGACGGTCCAGCGCGCATCAGGCGTCGACCACGACGCGCGCTTGACGCGATGGCGGAAACGGATCTTCTTGTCGATGCCGTTCTCAGATGCCGTCTCGCGCACGTAGCTGAGAATTTGCGGCCCGTCTGCAATCGCCTTCGGATCGGTCCACGGCTTGAAGGAATAGCCGAGCGTGAACATGTCGCTGTCCGAGCGGATGCCGGGATAGCGGAACAGATCCCAGGTGCCGCCGATGCAGTCGCGCCCTTCGAGGATGACGTAGCTCTTGCCCGGGCATTTCGTTTGCAGATGGTAGCCCGCGCCGATGCCGGACAGGCCGGCGCCCACGATGAGGACGTCGAAATGTTCTTGTTGCATGGTTTCCTCCGCCGCCAAGGATTGTCCGACCATCACTGCCGCCCGTCAATCGCTAATCGGCCTCCGATGCAACCGGGAGGAGAATCCCGTAGTTTCCGGCCTGAAAAACAAAAGCCCCGGATTGCTCCGGGGCTTCTGCATGTTGCGAGGCAATCGGACCTCAGTAGCGATAGTGATCCGACTTGTACGGACCTTCCTGCTTGACGCCGATGTAGTCGGCCTGGTCCTTGCGCAATTCGGTGAGCTTGACGCCGAGCTTGGCGAGATGCAGGCGGGCGACCTTCTCGTCGAGCGACTTCGGCAGCACGTAGACCTTCTTTTCGTACTTGCCGTCCTTGTTGTTGGCGAACAGCTCGATCTGCGCCAGCGTCTGGTTGGTGAAGGACGCGGACATCACGAAGCTCGGATGACCCATGGCGTTGCCGAGGTTCACGAGGCGGCCTTCCGACAGCATGACGATGCGATGCTTGTCGGGAAATTCGATCTCGTCGACCTGGGGCTTGATGTTGGTCCACTTCAGATTGCGCAGAGATGCGATCTGGATCTCGTTGTCGAAGTGGCCGATGTTGCAGACGATGGCGCGATCCTTCATCGCGCGCATGTGCTCGATGGTGATGATGTCCTTGTTGCCGGTGGCGGTGACGAAGATGTCGGCGCGCGGCGCGGCATCTTCCATGGTCGTGACTTCATAGCCTTCCATCGCCGCCTGCAGCGCGCAGATCGGATCGACTTCCGACACCATCACGCGGCAACCGGCCTGGCGCAGCGAGGCGGCCGAGCCCTTGCCGACGTCGCCGAAGCCCGCGACCATCGCGATCTTGCCGGACATCATCACGTCGGTGCCGCGGCGAATGCCATCGACGAGCGATTCTCGGCAGCCATAGAGGTTGTCGAACTTCGACTTGGTCACGCTGTCGTTGACGTTGATGGCGGGGAAGAGCAGCGTGCCCCTGTTGGCCATCTCGTAGAGGCGATGCACGCCCGTCGTGGTCTCTTCCGAGACGCCCTTGATGTTCTTGGCGATCTCGCCGAAGTAACCCTTAGGCTTCTCCTTCAGGAGGCGCTTGATCAGCGCGTAGAAGATCTCCTCTTCCTCGGAGCCCGGCTTGTCGAGGAAGGCGGTGTCGCCGTTCTCGGCGCGGACGCCGGCATGCACCAACATGGTCGCGTCGCCACCGTCATCGAGGATCATGTTCGGCGTGCCGCCGCCGTGCCAGTCGAACAGCTTTGCGGTGTAGTCCCAGTATTCGGTCAGCGTCTCGCCCTTCACGGCGAAAACGGGAATGCCGGCCGCGGCGATCGCGGCGGCGGCGTGATCCTGCGTCGAATAGATGTTGCAGGAGACCCAGCGGATGTCGGCGCCAAGCGCGGCCAGTGTCTCGATCAGGACCGCAGTCTGGATCGTCATGTGCAGCGAGCCGGCGATGCGCGCGCCCTTCAGCGGCTGCTTGGGGCCGAACTCCTCACGGGTGGCCATCAGGCCGGGCATTTCGGTCTCGGCGAGCGAGATCTCCTTGCGGCCGAAATCGGCGAGCGAGATGTCCTTGACGATGTAATCGGTGAAGCCGGGCTTCGCGTTCATGTCGAGCTTCCTGTTGTTTGAAAAAGTCATTCCGGGGCGCTCGTGAAATGAGCGAACCCGGAATCCAGCGGTTCGAGATTCCGGGTTCGCCGCTGACGCGGCGCCCCGGAATGACATCGGTGATCAGAGCGCGCGCTTGAGCGGCTCGACCAGGTCGGTCTTCTCCCAGGAGAAGCCGCCCTCGTTGTCCGGCGTGCGACCGAAATGGCCGTAGGCCGAGGTGCGCGCGTAGATCGGGCGGTTGAGATCGAGATGGGTGCGAATGCCGCGCGGGGTGAGGTCCATCGCCCTGGCGGCGGCCTGCTCGAGCTGATCCTCCGACACCTTACCGGTGCCGTGGGTGTCGATGTAGATCGACAGCGGACGCGCCACGCCGATGGCGTAAGCAAG